>JBFIQU010000065.1:0-10073 GCA_041609395.1 Acidimicrobiia bacterium
CGGATCGTGATCAAGATCCCGGCGCTGCGGTGGGCGGCCCAGGCGAGGGCTGGTTCCAGTTCCATGCTGCGACGATACCTGCGCCGCATCAATCTTCCCCCGGCGATCTACCGGCGCAACCCGGGAGAACAATCCGCTCCCGGCCACCGGCCACCCCGGGATGGGGTTGGGGTGGGTGGGTTGAGTCTCCGGCCCGCCACCTCCCGCGGTCACCCATCACGAGCCATCAGCCATGTTGTGCTTTCGTCAGCCGAACACGACGAAGGCGATGATCATGGCCACCACGACGAAGCTGACCCCGATGGCAATGCCGACGATGAAGTCCTTCCGACCCGCAAGGCCCGAAAACTCGACGCCCATCTTCGTCTTCCAGTCGTCCGAGTCCCGGGACGTTCGTCGTCGTCCTTTTTCGCCCCTCATCTCACGGCGACGCTAGACGAATCTTCGGCGTGCCTCCCAACCGGCGGGGTGTCCGTACGCCGACTCTCGAGGGTGGCGCGGCATCGGGCGATCACACGACGTCGGCCGAAGGGCGGATAGCCCGCACCTCCGTCTATCCGCTCCGACCGCCCGGATCCGCTACCCGGCGCAGTTGGTGTCGATCCAGTTGGTGACGGCCTCGCTGGCGGCCGGGTCGTCGACCGCGGTCATCGCAGCATCGAGTGCGTTCTCGTCCATCTGGGTGCCGTCGAACCCGGCTTCTTCGAAGAAGTCGAGGAGCGTCGTGACCACGTTCGCCTCCGACTCGAACGACGTCTCGATCTCGTCGGGGACCACGCTCTGTGCCTCATCGAGTAGGCCACGGGCATCGCCGACGATGCGGCGGGCGTCGTCCGGCGAGGCGCTGAGGAAGTCGTCGAGTTCCCCCAGTTCATCGATGATCTCGCAGAACCGTTCCGGATCGGCGGCGTCGCCGCCCCCGCAGGCTCCAACCACGAGCCCGAGCACGATCAGAATGGCGAAGCGGTGCATATTTCTCCCGTTGTCGTCGTGCGGTGACGGTATCGCGCGCACCGGCAGATTGCGACGATCGACCCGCACGGGACGTCACGATCATTCATGCGGTCCGATCGCTGCCTGCGCCAGGATCCGGTCGTGACTCCATGCCACCCCCTCGGCCGCCAGCCGGTCGAACGTACCGTCCCCGAGGCGGCTCCGAAGCTCGGCCGCCGCTGCCTGCCCGATGACGTCACCCCAGTTCGGTATGTTGGGCGTTGATGCGCCCCACAGCCCGGCCGCCCGGTCGTCGTCGCCCAGCGCAACGGCCATGGTGGCGAGCTTTCTGACGTTGACCCGGAACCAGTTCTCCAACCCCACCTCGAGCGAACGCACGAGGCCGCGGCGGTAGGCGGCTACGGCCCCGGGCACATCACCCTTGGCTGCCAGGGCATCGCCGAGCGAACTCAGAGCGCTGCCGTCCCAGACGGTGCCTGCCGCCACTGCCTGGCCGGCGTACTCCTCCGCAGCGGCTACGTCTCCCTGTTGGAGCGCGATGGCACACAGCGGCCCCAGCGCCATGACGACCTGGCTGGTCACGTCACCGAGCTCCTGGTAGAGCGGGAGGGTCTCGGCGAGCAGCGCCGCGGCCCGATCCAGGTCGCCGCCGCCTTGCCACTCTGCGAATCCGAGCACGGTCAGCGGTTGAGCGCGTCGCCACCGGCTTCCCGCCCCGCTGCTGAGATCCAGTCCCTCGGTGCCGCACTCGACCATCGTTGCGAAGTCGCCGACCATGAGCGCGGCCTGGGCTCTCGTGAACAGTGCCGTCGTGAGCCACTCCTGGTCACCGGCCTCCCGGCACAGCCGGATTGCTTCGTCTGCGTGATGCACCGATCCGGGGGCGTCGCCGGCGATCACCGCACTGAAGCCGGCGGCGGTATGGGCTGCAGCCTGCTGAAGCAACGGCCGTTCAGGATCGTCGAGGATCCGGCGCGCCCACAGCCCGGCTTCCTCTGGCCTACCGTGCCGGTACCAGTACTCGAAGAGGGCGGTCAAGCCACCCAGCTCCACCTCCCCGGGATTCGTGAGGGACCAGTCCAGCGCCTGGCGGATCTCGTCGTAGGCGGCATCGATACGCTCCAGCCAGCCACTCAACTCAGGGGTCGCCTGCGCGGAACCGGCTTCATGGAGCAGCTCCAGATAGTGGATTGCGTGACGGGAGCGGGCGATTTCCACCGTGCCGCGTTCGACGAGACGTTCCAGCGCATACGCACGTACCGTTTCGAGCAGCCGGTAACGAGCGACCTCTCCGCCGGAAGCGTCGACCGCGACGAGGGAGGCGGCAGCGAGGTCCTCGATCGCACCTACAGCGGCTCCGCCGGCGGTCACCGCAATGGCGGCGGGGAGGTCGAAGCTCCCGGCGAACACGCCGAGCTGGTCGAACGTCTCTTGTGCACCCGCCTCGAGCATGGTGTAGCTCCAGTCGAGGGCCGCCTGCAGCGTTTCATGGCGCGGGAGCGACGGATGGCGCGGTCCGTGGAGGAGCGAGAAGCGATCACTGAGGTGCTCTTCGATCTGAGCGGGGGCTAGCTCGGCGACCCGGGCCGCCGCCATCTCGATGGCGAGCGGCAGACCGTCGAGTCGCCGGCACAGTGTTCTGATCGATCCGGCATTCTCGGCGGTCAGCCGGAACGTGCGGTTGGCGGCCCCGGCGCGTTCGACGAAGAGGCGTACGGCGTCGGCCGTCTGCAGCACATCGAGCGTTGCGGCAGCGTGCGGATCCGGCTGGTCGAGCGGCGGCACCGCCCACAGAACTTCTCCGGCGACGTCGAGCGGCACCCGGCTGGTGGCCAGCACCGTCACGTCGGCGCAGCCTCGCAGCAGATCCACCACGAGTTCGGCAACTGCGTCGGCAACCTGCTCGCAGTTGTCGATGACGAAGAGTGCGGTCCGCCGTGAGAACGAGCGAATCAGGGGCTCGGTGACCGCCGTCCCCGGGGCCGCTCCGACACCCACGCCGGCGGCCACGCGCCCGGCGACGGCTCCAGGGTCGGTCACCGCGCTCAGGTCGACCCACCACACTCCGTCCGGGAACTCGGCAATGGCCGCACGTGCCGCCTCGACGGCCAGCCGCGTC
Source organism: Acidimicrobiia bacterium (assembly GCA_041609395.1). Lineage (GTDB taxonomy): Bacteria > Actinomycetota > Acidimicrobiia > Spongiisociales > JAOTWH01 > JBFIQU01. The sequence continues at coordinate 3,074 of JBFIQU010000065.1, forward strand.
TTGCCGATGCCGCCTACCCCGACCAGCGTCACCAGGCGCTCCTTGGTCAGCCGGGGCCCGAGCTCGCTCATCTCGGCGGTCCGTCCGACAAACGAGGTGAGCTGGATGGGAAGGGTCGAGGGCGGCTCCGGTGCTTCGAGCGCCAGACCGGGATCCTGGAGAAGGATGCGCTCTTCCAGCCGGCGCAGGTCGTGCGACGGCTCGATGCCCAGCTCTTCACCCAGCATCCTGCTGAACCGGGCGAACGTTCGAAGCGCTTCGGCCTCCCGGCCGCTGCGGTACAGGGCGAGCATGAGCTGGGACCACCGGTGTTCCCGGAAAGGATGGTGATCGACGAGGCGTTGCAGGATCGGGATCATCTCGTCGTGATGTCCGAGACCGAGTTCGAGGTCGACGCGGTCCTCCTCGGCCGCTGCTCGCCGTTCCTCCAGCATTGCCGCTTCGGTGCGCAGCATCGGCATCTCGTCGGCGAGATCTTCGAAAGGCCGTCCTCGCCACAGATCGAGGGCCGTCTGTAGCTCGGCCGCCGCCCGTTGCGGATCGTGCGAAGCGGCGGCGTGGGCCTGCGACGTCATGTCGAGAAAGACGTCGGCGTCGATCGTTCCCGGTGCCGCCTCCAGGCGGTAGCCGTTGCCGTCCCGCTGAATGCGCGGTGCGCCGTCGCCGGATCCGAAAACGTCGCGCAGCCGGGACACATAGACCTGGACGAGGTGGCGAGCGCTGGGAGGCGGGTCGCCCGCCCAGACCTCTTCGACCAGTCGATCGTCGGTGACGATGCGATTCCGCCCCGCCAGCAGCGCGGCGAGGACTCTCCGCTGGACCGGTCCCCCGATCTTGATCGGGTCGTCGCTCCTGGTCAGCCGCAGGGGGCCGAGCACCTCGAACCGGAGCCCTCCGCTCATACCACCATCGTACGGGGCCGCGGTTCGCGGCGTTAGAGCGTTCTTAGAGCGGCGGCGCGCACGGTGGTGGAGAACCGTCGACCGATCGAGCAAGGAGGACGGTCATGGTCACTACCGAAGAACGAAGAACCGACGAGCAGACGACGGCTCGTCGCCGCACGCGGCGGATCGGAACGGTCATCGCCATAGCCGCAGCCGCCGCCCTGGCGGTGGCGATCGCAGTGGCGATTGCCGGCGGCGGGAACGACGAGAGCACGGCCGCACCGGCCCCGGGGACCCCGGACGGAGTGATGGCCGATCTAATCGCGGCCGTCCAGGTGTCGGATTCCGGCCAGTTGCCGGACCTGTCGGCACCTCTCGACCCGCAAGGCACAGCCTTCCTCGAGTGGAACCTGGCGCTGGGGATGGATGCAGTGTTCAGCGGCTGCACGCTCACACCCGGTGATCTGACAACCGGGGTGCTGTGTCAGGTGACGATGGGCGAGAATTACTTCTTCTCCCGCGTCGCCGGTACGAACCTGGCGACATCTGTCTCGGCGGACGTCACCAACGCAACGGGAGCGCTGATCGTCAGCGCCTGGCCACCGCCGACGGGGCTCGTGACAGCCGAACGCGAGTACCGCACCTGGATCCGGACCAATCATCCGGCGCTCGAGGATCGGATGTTCGGCAACGACTTCGCCGGGATCATCCGGTTCAGCGCGGAAGCCGGCGAACTCCACACCGAGTACGCCGACGCCTACCTGACCTACCTGGCCTCGGCCGACACGCCGACGTGGGTGATGGCGCAGCTGATCGTCGCTATCGAACAGTCGGATCCGGGCCGCCTCACGGACGTCTACTGGGAGGCGGAGCCGTTCGGCACCCGATTCCTCGAGTGGAACCTGGCGGCGGGGATGGAACCGCTGTTCGACAATTGCGAGCCGGTGGCGGGGACCCTGGTTACCCGGGTCACGTGCGACGTGGCGATGGGTGAGAACTACTTCTTCTCCCGCATTGCCGGGAGCAACGTTGCGACCACCGTCGAGGTGGCGATCGACAACACGACCGGTGCCCTCGGAGTCGAGCGCTGGCCGCCACCCGATGGTCTCGTGGAAGCCGAGACCGAGTTCCGCACCTGGATCCGGACCAACCATCCGGAGCTCGAGGATCGGATGTTCGGCAACGACTTCGCCGGGATCCTCCGGTTCACCAACGACGCCGGCGAGCTTCGCACCGAGCATGCCGACGCTTACCTGTCCTACCTGGCTTCGGCAGGCTCGCCGGCCGGGGTGATGGCTGACCTGATCGCAGCGGTGCAGTCGTCGGATTCGAGCGGGCTTCCCGATCTCGCAGCACCGATGAACCTGGTGAACACGGGGTTCCTCGAGTGGAATCTGGCGCTGGGGATGGATCCCGTGTTCAGCGACTGCACGCTGACCACAGGGAATCTGACTACTGCGGTGCTGTGTCAGGTGACGATGGGCGAGGACTATTTCTTCTCCCGCGTCGCCGGTACGAACGTGGCGACCACGGTCACCGGCTCGGTCACAAACGCGACCGGGAACCTGACGATCAGTGGTTGGCCGCCTCCGCAGGGGCTCCTGTCCGCTGCGAATGACTATCGCGACTGGATCCGGACCAACCATCCGGATGTCGAGGATCGGATGTTCGGCAACGACTTCGCCGGGATCCTGCTCTTTACCGAGGAGGCCGGAGAGCTCTACTCCGAATACGCCGACGCCTACCTGGCCGATCTGGCTGCTGGATGAGCACTGCCGGGATGCTCGAACCGGCATAGAGGGTGCACGGCCCGCAGGGCCGTGCACCCTTCGGGGTGCGAGACCGCAAGTTCAACACCCGGCGGGGCCGAATCGGGCGTACGATGTTGGCTAGGACATTGCCAGGCTTGAGGAGGGAGCGGCCGCGGGCCGGCGATCCCGGTCCCGGCGGTGATGCGGCACGCCGGCACGCGACGTCGCTACCGGGAGGCGAGCCATGAACAGCGGCAGCAACATCCTGATCCTCGGTGGAGGCTGGGGCGGCCTCACCGTCGCCCACCACCTTCGCTCCCTTATCGACCCGAACCACCGGATCCGAGTGGTCGAACGCAACGCCACCTTCTCACTGGGCGTCTCCAACCTGGCGCTGATGACGGGGCGGAGAACCGTGCCTGAGGTTCGGCGCAACATGGTGAACCTCAGGCAGGCCGGAATCGAATGGATCCGGGCTGAGGTGCTCTCGGTCGACGCCGCAACGAAGACGGTGGAAACCAACCGCGGGCCGCTCGCCGGCGACTTCCTGGTCCTGGCGCTCGGAGCTGAACTCGACCCCGGTTCGGTTCCCGGGTTCGAAGAGGCGGCTCACAACCTCTACGAGGTCGAGGGAGCGGTCGCCATCCATGACGCTCTGGAGAGGTTCGACGGCGGCAAGGTGGCGGTGCTGGTAGCGGGAGCCCCGTTCCGGTGCCCGGCGGCGCCGTACGAGGCTGCGATGCTGGTGGCCGATTGGGCGGAGGAAGGCGGCATCGGGGACCGGGTCGACATCGACCTGTACACCCCCGAATCGATGCCGATGGCGGTGACGGGCCCGGCGATAGGTGAGGCGCTGTGCAGGTTCATGGACGACCGCGGAATCTCCTATCACTTCAACACCCAGGTGACGAGTGTCGATCCGGCCAGGAAAACGCTGCGGTTCGGTGATGAGGAGGCTGTCTACGACCTGATCGTCGGCATCCCGCCGCACCGGGCTCCCCGGGCACTGCGGGAAGCCGGCCTCACCGACTCGACCGGATACGTTCCCGTCCACCCGCAAACCCTCGAACTGCTCTCGGATCCCGAGACACTGGAGGTGCACTATCCGGGCGTCTACGCCATCGGCGACGTCGCCGCGATCAAGCTGCTCAACGGCATGCTGCTCCCGAAGGCGGGCGTGTTCGCCGAGGGCGAGGCCCAGGTGGTCGCTGCCGAGATCGCAGCCGCCATCAACAACGGCACCCGGCCGGCCGGGTTCGACGGGCACGGCTTCTGCTACGTCGAGGTGGGTGGCGACCTCGCCGCGTACGGCTCCGGGAACTTCTACGCCTATCCCGGTCCCCGGGTCATCATGGAGGAGCCGACGTCGGTGGGATGGAAGGCCAAGCAGCAATTCGAGGACCTGCTCGAGAGCTGGTTCGCCGCCTGATCGTCGCGAAGCCGGTACCACCCCGGCCCCCTTTGCGCCGAGAAGGGCCAAGGCTGGACGGCTCACCGTGGCGGGCCATCCGTCGTCGGCACACCGCATCGTCGACGGTCACGGTCCCGTCCGGATCGCCGCAACCACCGATGAGCCCCAGGGCAGAGCCGCCGAATCCCCGGTTAGGTTGCTGGCACGAGGTTTCAACGGGAAGCCGAGACTCGAGGGAGTACTAGTGGAAAGCAATCACATCACGGTCGTCTACAAATGGACGGCGCAGCCGGGGAAGCTCGCCGAACTCACATCGATCTACAAAGGCGTGACCGACGCCATGGAGCGAGATGAACCGGGTGCCGAGGCGGTCCATATCTACGTCTCCGAAGAGGAGAACGCTCTCTACGTCCGCGACGAGTTCGTAGACGCTGGAGCCCTGGGCTTCCATTTGAGCAGCACCGCGGCCGATCATTTCCCGCAGCTGCTCGCCATCGCCACCCCGGGACCGTTCTTCTTCTTCGGAAACGTGCCTGCGGAGATGAAGCAGGCGACCGAGCAGATGCAGCTCGGCGCCGAATTCGCCACCCACGCCGCCGGTTTCGACCGCTGACGCCGATCGCATCTCGCGACGAACTTCTACTCCGGGCAGCTCGCATGCAGCGGATGGCAGGGCGGGCTGCTCGTCGACCGCCGCTACCGCCGGCCGACGAGTAGGGTTTGTATGAACGCCGGTGGAACGTCGTGGGATGGCTCTTGTTCCTCCCACTCCCCCGGCAAGGCCCGACACGCATGCGGGGCCGTTGATCACGTGGAGCCCTTCCTGTATGCCGAGCATCGGCAACGCCATCGACCAGGTGTCGGTGGAAAGGAGGGACTCATGTCCCAACTCGGAAAGACGCAGATCACGTTCATCTTCACCGCCACCCCCGACCAGGTAGCGGAAGGCGATCGCTTGTTTGCCAGCCACGCGGACTTCATGGAGAAGACGCACTACCGCGAGGGCGACCTCGCATTGCTCCGATACAACGTCTCGAAGGGTGTCGACGTATCGAACAAGCTCGACCCCTCGTCGGAGCCGACCGGGAACACCTGCTACGCGCTGACCGAGGTCTACGAGTCCCCGGCAGGGCTGGCGGACCACTGGAAGCAGGGATCGGAGAACTGGCAGGATTTCGGTGCCTTCATGGCGTGGGCGAGCGCCGTCGACATGGCGGTACTGCACGGATCCCCCGTCATCCATTCGCTCTGGTAAACCGACCTCCCGACTGCGCGATGCACCCACCCTTCGCGGTGGGTGCAACCGCGCCGGAACGGTGTCCTCCGACCATTCGTCGACCGCGGTCCGGTTGAGCGTTCAGCCACGGCCGCCGTCTCGACATCGAACCCCGGTTGCAGGAAGCAGAGCGCCTCTTGCAAGTCGGGTTGGCCCCATTGCCGGTCGCTCCAACCAGGGCTCGACACCCGAGCCGGTACGGGCGACGTGCACCACTCGCATCGGGGGGGTCGAGGTTGGTAGCGTCCGGTCACCGGCATGCCCCGGACATCTCTCCCGGTCGCTGTGGGGCCACCGAGTGGACTCCCCGTAGGGCGGTCGCCGGTTTGGGAGCGTCGACAGAGGAGGACGGCGATGAACAGGCGTCACCGCTCCGTATTGTGTCTCGTGTTCGCATTCACCCTCATCGTCGCCGCATGCGGCGACGATGACGATGCAGCTACGACGACGACGCAAGCGGGTGCCGCTACGACTACTTCTGACGGCGGACCGCAGTTCGCCGGCACGATCAAGCTGGGAGCGGCCGTCAGCGAGACCGGCCAGTACGCACGGGAAGGCAAAGACACCCGACAGGGCTACGGCGTGTGGCTCGACTGGGTCAACAACGAGTACGGCGGGATCAAGGTCGGCAACGACCGATACCAGGTCGAACTCATCATGTACGACGATGAAGGCGACCCGGACACGGCCGCCAACCTCACAGAGCGACTGATCACCGAAGACGAAGTCGACTTCCTTCTCGGGCCGTATTCGTCGAGCCTGACGATGTCGGCGAGCGCAACAGCCGAGCAGTACAACGTAATCATGGTGGAGGGGAACGGCGCTTCCGAAACGATCTTCGAGCGCGGTTTCAAGAACATCTTCGCCGTGCTGACGCCGGCAGGTAACTACACGCAATCGGCCCTCGAGTCGCTGGCCGCCAAGGGCGCCAAGTCCGTGGTCATCGCCTACGAGGACACCGCCTTCCCGACCTCGGTCGCCGAGGGCGCCCAGCGCTGGGCCGTCGAGTACGGCATGGACGTGCTGGCTGTGGAGACGTATCCCCGCGGCGTCGCCGACGTGTCGAGCATCTTCACGAAGTTCCGCGACCTCGATCCGGACGTGTTCGTCGGTGGGGGGCACTTCAACGATGCCCTGCTCTTCGTGCGGGCCGCCAAAGAGCTCGACTGGACACCCGGAGCGATGGTGATCACCGTCGGACCGAGCAATCCGAGCTTCGTTGAAGAGGTCGGCTCCGACGCCAACTACATCCTCGGCCCCACGCAGTGGGAGGCGACGATGTCGTGGTCCGACGAATACTTCGGTACGGCCGCCGAGTACGCCCAGCGCTACCAAACCCGCTGGAACGAACCGCCGACCTACCAGGCGGCTGAATCGACGGCGACAGCCCTCGCGCTCCAGCTGGCCATCGAGAGCGCCGGGTCCCTGGACACCGACGCCGTGCGGCAGGCGCTGTACGACCTCGACGTGGTGACGTTCTACGGACCGATCAACTTCGACGAGACGGGCAAGAACGTCGGAAAGCCCATGGGAACGATCCAGATCCAAAGCGGTGTCCTCAACGTTGTGGCACCCGAGGTTGCGGCCGTTTCAGGACTCGACTACCCGATGCCTCCCTGGTCGGGCCGCTAGGAGACGACGGGTGAGGGTGGGGGCGCCGGCCGGCGACCCCCCCCCC
>JBFIQU010000066.1:0-9971 GCA_041609395.1 Acidimicrobiia bacterium
ATTTTGCGAATGACCCGCCGAACTCTGCGTACTGGCATGGCGGTGAACTCCTTGACCACCGAAAGTGTACCCGTACCCGGGCCCACGCCCGGACATCACCTACCAGGAACGAGGTCAAAGCCTAGGCGGTTCCCGGGTTATTCCCCGTCCAAGCCGTTGTCCTGGGGTATCAAGTCGAACGCAGTGATCGTGGCACCGTCGTCGAGATTCATGACCCGCACCCCCGTCGCATCACGCTTCTGGCGGCTGATGCCGCCTACGTCGAGGCGAATGAGGACGCCGTCCGATGAGATCACGAAGATCTCGGCATCCGTCTGGACGGCACGGGCTGCGACGAGTTCACCGCGGACCCGGGTGAGCTTGATGGCCTTCACCCCGACGCCACCGCGCGCCTGGCGCCGGAACTCCGTCATCTTCGTCCGCTTTCCGTACCCGCCCGAGGTGAGCAGCAGCACCTCGTCGCCGTCCTGATCGCAGGCGGCGGAGACCACCTCGTCGCCGTCGCGCAGCTTGATGGCACGTACCCCCTGGGTGTCGCGGCCCATCGGGCGGACGTCCTTCTCCGAGAACCGGATTCCCATGCCACCCCCGGTGAACACCAGGAGGTCGTTCTCGCCGTTGGAGGTGCGCACGGCGACGACTTCATCGTCATCGGCGAGCCGGATCGCACGCAGCGCCGAGTTACGGGAGTCGTACTCGGAGAACCTGGTCTTCTTCACCTGTCCTTTGCGAGTGACCATGACGAGGAAGTTCGACGTCTCGTAATCACGGGTGTCGACGACGGCCTCGATCCGTTCGTCCGGCTCGATGGGCAGCACTGAATGCGCCATGACCCCCTTGGCGGTTCGGTCCTTGCGCGGCAGCTCGTGTGCCTTGATCCGGTACACCTTGCCCCTATTCGTGAAGAACAGCAGGTAGGCGTGCGCCGTAGTGTTCAACACCCGGGTGATCACATCGTCGTCACGCAGCGAAACGCCCCGCACCCCCCGGCCGCCGCGCCCCTGCGGGCGATAGGCACTGGCCAGGGTCGACTTGACGTACTGGCCGGCGGTCACGGTGACCACGAGATCTTCGTCGGCGATGAGATCCTCGAGGGAGAGGTCACCTTCGTCGGGAATGATCCGCGACCGGCGCGGATCCGCATACTTCTCTCGAATCTCGGTGAGCTCTCCGGCGATGAGCTCGCGGCGCTTCGCCGGGCTCTTGAGGAGGCTCTCGAGGTACGAGATCTGCTTCTGCAGTTCCTCATACTCCTCGCGCAGCTTCGACGTCTCCAACGCCGTGAGGCGGCGCAAGGGCATGTCGAGGATGTGGTTCGCCTGGATCTCGGACAGATCGAACCGCTCGATGAGCGAGTGGCGCGCCGTTTCGGTGTCTGCCGAACCCCGGATGATCGCCACCACGTCGTCGATGTTGTCGAGGGCGATCAGCAGACCCTCGACGATGTGGGACCGTTCCTGGCGCTTCCGCAGCCGGTACGCGGTCCGCCGTTCGATGACTTCCATCTGGTGATCGACGTAGTACCCGATGGCCTCGGCGATGTTCAGCGTCCGCGGTACTCCGTCGACGAGGGCGACCATGTTGACGCCGAAGCTCTCCTGGAGCTGCGTGTTCTTGTAGAGCTGGTTCAGCACCACCTGCGGGACTGCGTCGCGCTTCAGTTCGACGACGAGCCGGGTGCCGTGCCGATCGGACTCGTCGCGCACGTCGGAGATCCCGCTGATCTTCTTCTCACGAACGAGATTGCCGATCTTCTCGACGATGCGATCGCGCGACACCTGATACGGGATTTCGGTGACCACGATGCCGGTTCGGCCCTTGCGAATCTCCTGGATGTCGGCGACCGACCGCATCCTCACCGAACCGCGGCCGGTCATGAGCGCGTCGCGAATTCCCTTGGTGCCGACGATGTACCCGCCGGTGGGGAAATCAGGGCCTTTGACGAACCTCATCAAATCCTCGGGCGAGGCATCGGGGTTCTCCAGGACGTGGAGAGTGGCGTCGATGACCTCGCCCAGATTGTGCGGCGGGATGTTGGTCGCCATGCCGACGGCGATACCCGTCGAGCCGTTCACGAGGAGATTGGGGAACCGCGAGGGCACCACGAGGGGCTCCTCACGCTCCCCCGAGTAGTTCTCGCCGAAGTCGACCGTCTCCTCGTCGATGCCTTCCAGCAAATGGGCTGCTATCTGGTCGAGCCGGCACTCCGTGTAGCGCATGGCAGCCGGGGGGTCGTCGACCGATCCGAAATTGCCTTGCGGGTCGATCAGCGGGTATCGGGAGGCGAAGTCCTGGCCCATGCGGACCAGGGCGTCGTAGATGGCATCGTTGGAGTGGGGGTGGAACCACGCCATGACGTCGCCGACCACACGGGCGCACTTACGGTACGGGGTCCCCGGCCGGATGCCGGCGTCCCACATGGAATAGAGAATCCGACGGTGCACAGGCTTGAGCCCGTCTCGCACGTCCGGAAGCGCCCGGGAGACGATGACCGACATCGCGTACTCGAGAAACGACTCCTTCATCTCCCGTTCGATGTCGATGCGCTCGACGCGACCGCCCTGATTGTCGATGGTCATTCGGTACTACCTGCCTTGGCTCAAATATCGAGGAACCGCACGTCTTTGGCATTGCGCTGAATGAAGGTGCGCCGTGCCTCGACGTCGTCGCCCATCAGTGTCGAGAACACTTCTTCGGCGAGAGCGGCATCCGCGAGGTCTACCTGCAACAGGACGCGCTTGGCGGGATCCATCGTCGTCTCCCACAGCTGATCCGCGTTCATCTCGCCGAGACCCTTGTAGCGCTGGATCTTGGGCCGCTTGCCGTCGAAGGTGGCTCGCAGCTCGTCCATCTCCCGCTCGGTGTAGGCGTACTCGGTCTTCCTGCCTTGCGACACCTGGTACAAGGGCGGCTGCGCGATATACACGTACCCGGCCTCGATGAGGTGGCGCATGTGCCGGAAGAAGAACGTCATGAGCAGCGTCCGGATGTGGGCGCCGTCGACGTCGGCATCGGTCAGGATGACGATCTTGTGGTAGCGGGCCCTCCCGAGCTCGAACTCGTCACCGATTCCGGTGCCGATCGCCGTGATCAGTGCCTGGATCTCGTTGTTCTGCAGCACCCGGGTGAGACGATTCTTCTCGACGTTGATGATCTTGCCCCGGATGGGGAGGATCGCCTGAAACTCGCTGTTGCGGGCCTGCTTGGCGGACCCTCCTGCGCTGTCGCCCTCGACGATGAAGATCTCGGTCGAGTCGGCCTCGCGCGAGGAGCAGTCCCACAACTTTCCGGGAAGACCGCCGGAATCCAGGCCCGACTTGCGCCGTGTCAGTTCCCGCGCCTGGCGGGCGGCTAGACGGGCTCGCTGCGCGGTGGCGCACTTCTCGGCGATCTTGCGCCCATCGCCGGCGTGCTTCTCCAACCATTCCGGAAGCAACCGGTTGAGCGCCACCTCCACAAACGACCTGATCTCGGTGTTGCCGAGCTTCGTCTTGGTCTGGCCCTCGAATTGCGGTTGCCGGACTCGAACCGCAATGACCGCAGTGAGCCCCTCGCGCACGTCCTCACCCTGGAGGTTGTCGTCCTTGTCCTTCAGAACGCTGCGGGATCGGGCAAAGTCGTTGACCGCCCGGGTCAGCGCCTTGCGGAAGCCCTCCTCGTGGGTACCGCCCTCGTGGGTGTTGATGTTGTTGGCGAAGCTGAGCACGGTCTCGGTGTAGCCGCGCGTCCACTGCAGCGCGACCTCCACCTCGGCGTCCTCGCCTTTGTCCTCGAAATACACGACCTGGCCGTGGAGAGGGTCCCGGCTGGAGTTGAGGTGCTTGATGAAGTCGATGAGGCCGCCCGTGTACTTGAAGGTGACCTCTTCCGCCTCGTCCGACCGTTCGTCGCGGAGGCGGATCTCGAGACCTTTGTTGAGGAAGGCCATCTCGCGCAACCGGGAGACGACCACCTCCCATTCGAACGACGTGGTCTCCCGGAAGATGTCGGGCGACGGCCAGAACGTCACCGTGGTGCCGGAGCGCTTGGCAGGCTTCCCCTTCTTCAGATTTGCGAGCGGAACGCCGCTCTCGAATGTCTGGGACCACTGGAACCCGTCACGTATCACTTCGACGTCGAGACGATCCGACAGAGCATTGACCACCGACACTCCCACGCCGTGCAAGCCACCCGAGACCTGATAGGCACCGGACTCGAATTTCCCTCCGGCATGCAGTGTCGTGAGCACCGTGGTGAGGGCCGGCAGCTTGGTCTTGGGATGCTTGTCGACGGGGATTCCCCGGCCGTTGTCCTTGACCACGACGCTGCCGTCGGCACGCAGCGTGACCTCGATCCGGGTGCAATAACCCGCCATTGCCTCGTCGACCGCGTTGTCGACGACCTCCCAGATCAGGTGATGGAGGCCCTTCGGACCGGTGGAGCCGATGTACATGGCCGGCCGACGCCGGACCGCCTCGAGTCCCTCGAGGACGGTGATGTCCTTTGCCTTGTAGGTGGGCGCGCTTTTCGACGTCACGGAACTCCCTTTGGCGGCCTCGTCAGGCTCGACGGACTGGTCTCCGGAGCCACTCACATCCATGTAAGTATAGCCCCTGCGTGTACCGGAAAACCCGCATCTCGACTGTAGTTTTCGCTCATCAGTACCTTCCCCGCGAACGGCCCCGAGCCGGCCTGATTCGAACGCTGGTCACGAGCCCCTTGCCGAACTCGGTATCGATCCGGCCTATCAGATCTGCGGTCTGATATTTCAATAACCAGGCAGTTCCCCCGTTGGCGACCTCGACGACCAGCTCACCATCGCGGAGGTGAACGGGGCGGCCCCGTTCCGCCCAGGGATCACCTGCGACCTCGGCCCAGCGCTCGATGAGCGTGGCGGCGTCCCGGGGTCGGGCGATGCCGAATCCCTGCAACAGGGGCCCGATGAGGTCGCCGATCGGCGACGGATCTCTACTCATTGCACCGTCCCATGATCCACGCTCCATGTGACACCTTCCAGGGGTACGTCCTCGGGCCGCGCCGATGTCACGAAGATCTGGCCCTCCGGCAGCCTCCCGACGAGGGCGTCGGCGCGACCAGCATCGAGCTCCGAGAATACGTCGTCGAGCAACAGGATCGGCGTATCACCGGTTTGGGACCGGATCAACTCGAATGCTGCGATCCGCAGCGACAGCGCTGTCGATCGTTGTTCCCCCTGACTCGCCTGGGTCCGGACGTCGCGGCCGTCGAGGTCGAACCCCGGTTCATCCCGATGGGGCCCGACCGTCGTCACGCGACGTTCCTTGTCCACCCGGTGCCGGCCGGCAAGCCCATCGCCGAGCTGTGCGGCCAGGTCCTCGGTGTCGGTCGTCAACGCGTCACCCGGCCCCAGCTTCGTGTCATAGCGCCACGTCAGCGATCCGGCGTCAGGGTCGATCCGGCGGTACACGTCGGCCAGAACGGGGCCGAGATCGCCCAGCAACAGCAGTCGCCGCCGCATCACCCGGGCGCCTGTCAACGCCACTTCGGTATCCCATACTGCGAGTTCCGCAGTGTCTACCTCGCCGCCGTATTCACGGAGCAGGGCATTTCGCTGCCGGAGGGCCCGTTCGAACTCGGTTTGCTCGGCCGCCGCCGCCGGCCAGATCTGCACTGCCACATCATCGAGATAGTCCCGCCGCAACGCCGGACCCCGCTTCACGAGGTCGAGATCATCGGGAAGAAACGCGACGAGGCGAACCATCGCCGCCACGTCGGCGAAGCGTCGTGGCCGCTTGCCGTCGACCAGTATCCGCCGCCGACCCTCGACCGGAATTTCGACTTCTACGAGGTGTCGCGACTCCGCTGCGAACTCGCCACGGGCTATGGCGCTGCTCCCGCCGTCACGCACGAGGGCTACGTCCGGCGACCCGCGGAACGACCGCAGCCGGCTGAGGTACCCCACCGCTTCCAGCACCGACGTCTTGCCGGCGCCGTTGGCGCCGATCAGGAGGTTGGTCGCTGCGTCGGGACGGAACGAGAGGGTTTCGTAACACCGAAAATCCCGTAGCTCGAGCCACTCGAGACGCACGTTGCGACGTCAGAGACGGACGGGCATCAAGAGGTAGCGGAACCCGTCCTTCGTCGAACCGTGCAGGAGCCCGGGCTTCAGGGGATCAACGGTCTCGATGACGACCTCATCACCATCGATGGCGGTGATGCCGTCGTTGAGATACCGCGGATTGAAGGCGATCGTCATCTCTTCGCCCTCGTAGATACCTTCGACGAGCTCCGTCTCTCCCCCGACGTCCTGGCGCGTGACGGACAACTCGACGCCGCCCGGCCGGAGCCCGAGTTTGATCGGAATGTGATCTTCGGCGACCAACGATGCCCGGCCTACCGCGTCCACGAAATCGCTCTTCGCAACGGTCAGCTTGTTCGGGTAGCCCTCCGGCAGCAATTGCCTGTAATTCGGGAACGTCCCTTCGATGAGCCGTGCCGTGAGCGACCCGCGATCGGACGAAAAGGTGGCATCCCGATCGCCTATGACGACCGTGACCTTCGGCGCACCCACGCTGCGACCGATCTCGCGCAAACCCCGGAAGGGAACCAGCCCGGATCGGGGCAGGTCGACGGCGGGAACATCCCGGACGGCGAGTCGATACGAGTCGGTGGCCACGAGCCGTAGTCCGCCCTCTTCCCGCTCGAAATACACACCGGTGAGAATCGGGCGCGCATCATCCCCCGATGCGGCAATGCCCACCTGGGACAGCGCCGCCACGAAGGCCTCCCCGTCTACGTCCACGCCTCCGGCAGTGTCGCCCTCGGGGACGGTGGGAAAATCATCGACGTTGAGCTCACGCAAGCGGAAGCGAGGACCACTGCCCGTGATCTCGACCTCCCCGTCGACGGCGTGCATCACCACTGCGCCCGGGGGCAGCTTGCGCACCGCCTCCGAGGCGATGCGGGCGGGGACGATCGTGCGGCCCTCTTCCATGACTTCTACCTCGAGCGACGTGCGCACGGTGATCTCCAGATCGGTGCCTGTGACCCGTAACCGGGATCCCTCGACCTCACAGCGCAAGCCTTGAAGGATCGGAAGGGGGGACCTGGTACCGACGGCCCGAGCAGCTCGGCTCAGGACGCCGGCGAGGTCATCACGTTCGGCTCTGATACGCACAGGATCTCCTCGCTCTTCTATCTACAAGATTGAAATAATGGTCGTAGTAGCAGTAGTAGGGGCTGTGGATTGGGGAAAACCCGCGAAGAGCCCGCTGCCACGCTGTCTTTTTGTCCACACGACGTGGGGACGGTATGGGGAGAAAGCGGTCGTCGTCAACAGGGGCCCGCGACGGGGTGTGGATGACACTCACGTTCTCCTCAGGCTCTGGGACAACGCGGTGACCTGGTCGAAGATGCGCTGATCGCTCTGCATGAGCTTCTTGACCCGGTCCACGGCGTGCATCACGGTGGTGTGGTCGCGATTTCCGAAGTTCTGACCGATGCGGGGTAGCGACAGATCCGTGAGTTCGCGACACAGGTACATGGCTACCTGCCGCGCCAGGGCCAGTGGCTGTTTGCGGCTCGGGCCGACGAGGTCGTCCGCAGGCACCGAGAATGACGAGGACGCGGCGTGGATGATCTCTTCCACCGTGAGCGGACGGCTGTCCTTCTGTGGCACGAGATCCTGCAGGACGTCGCTCGCCATGTCGAGATCGATCTCCTGACCGGTGAGCGCGGCGTATGCCGTGACCCGGGTCAGAGCGCCTTCGAGTTCGCGGATGTTGTCGAGGACGTGCGAAGCGATGAACTCGAGAACGGTCTGCGGGACCTGGAGCGGAGCGAGTTCTGCGTTCCGTCGCAGGATGGCGAGACGCGTCTCGACGTCCGGGGGCTGGATGTCGGTGAGCAGTCCCCATTCGAAGCGACTGCGCAGCCGGTCTTCCAGCGTCGAGAGATGTTTCGGGTGACGGTCGGAACTGATGACCATTTGCTTGCCGGCCTCGTGCAGCGAGTTGAAGGTGTGGAAGAACTCCTCGAGGATCTGTTCCTTGCCTTCGAAGAACTGAACGTCGTCGAGCAGAAGGATGTCGATGTTCCGGTACCTCGCCTTGAATTCGTCCATGCGTTTCCGTCGGATGCCGTCGATGAAATCGTTGAAGAAGGCTTCCGACGTCACGTACTGGACCACGAGACGGGGATAGAGATAGCGGCCGTTGTGACCCACGCTGTGGAGGAGGTGGGTCTTGCCGAGCCCTGCCTTGCCGTAGATGAAGAGGGGGTTGTACCGCGTCCCCGGCTGCTCGGACACGGCCATGGCGGCGGCGTTGGCAAAACGGTTCGAAGGCCCGACGACGAAGTTGTTGAACTGGTACTTGGCGAGAAGGGGGCTGTCGTCCCCGTCCGCTGCGGGGCCGGAGTGACCGGTGGTCTCGGGGGGCTGCGGTTCCGGTGTTTCGTCCTCGAACTCGTCGAGAACCGGTTCGTGACTCGCCTCGAGAATCACGTCGGTGTGGGTTCCGAAGGCACGGTGCGCGGCATCGCGAACCGTGTCGAAGTGTTTGTCCTCCACCCACCGCAGGTGGAATTCACTGGGGGCGACGACTCGGATCGATCCGTTGCCGTCGTTTTCGACTCGCAGCGGCTCGAGCCAGGTCTGCCATGTGACGGGCGTGACTGCTTCTTTGAGAACCTCGCGGAAGCTGTCCTGACGCCCGGGTGCTGGTTGTGGTTCCACTCCAGTCCTCACGGTTTCGAGGGGTGCATCAATTGTCCACACACCTATCCACAGGTGTGGAAGATCGCCGGTGGTCCCGTCGTCAGTCCCGGCCCGGACGCGATCTCAAAAGCCTGATTGTCAGGGGAAGTCCCGCATGGTCCTCACCGGCGGGCGGCGAGTATACGGACGCGTCGAGAAATGCTTCAAGAACGACAAAACCCCCGTTATGGGCACGTCGTCGTCACCGGCGATGGTCCGAAACAGCCGGTATCTCGGCTCCTCCTGCTCGTTCGAATTCGCGACCTCACTGTTTATTGCATATTGTTCGCATTAAAACCCTTGATCAAATTTTCGCGAAGCAGCCGGGACTTTGACAAGGTTTCGCGGTCTCCGTAACCTTCCGACCCGAACACCTCGTTCGACGCGGACGACCTACCTCGAGTGTGATGAAACGCACATACCAACCCAACGTTCGGCGCCGTAAGAAGACCCACGGCTTTCGAGTCCGGATGCGGACCCGAGCCGGTCGCGCCATCATCAAGCGGCGTCGCCGAAAGGGACGTCACCGTCTCACCGCGTAGAGGTAGGCCCTACACCTCGCTTCGGGGCCGATCCCGCTTCCAACACGTGTTCCGCACCGGTCGGCGCCGAGCGCGCGGAGGTATCACGGTGATCCGTGCCTCCGGCCCCCCCGGTCCGCCGCGGGTCGGTCTCGTGGCCGGCAGGAACGTGGGTAACGCGGTAGCTCGCAATCGGGCGAAGCGGCGGATACGGGCGGCGCTGGAGCGTACGTCGCTCGAGGTGGGAAACGACTACATCGTGGTCGCCACGGGCGTTGTGCTCTACGTGACATTCGGCCGGCTGGTCGAATGGCTGCAGGCGGCCACCGACGAGGAGAAGACGTGAGGGAGCAGCGGATCCGGCCCCATCAGCCGGCGTGGTGGATCAGAGGCGCAATCAAGGTCTACCAGGTCGCCCTCTCCCCGTTCCTCGGGCGCAACTGCCGGTACGAACCGTCGTGTTCGCACTACGGCGTCGAGGCGGTAGAGCGCTTCGGCGCACTCCGCGGCTCGTGGATGGCGCTTCGGCGCATCGGTCGCTGTCACCCCTTCCGTGAGGGCGGATACGACCCCGTTCCGCTGCGTCGGGAAGGCACCACATGAGTGCTCTGTGGAACGGTCTCCAGGATCTCTTGGGAGGCATCCTCGCCTTCTTCTACGACCTCATACCCCAGTACGGGATCGCCATCATCCTGTTGACGGTCCTCATCGGTCTCCTGCTCTTCCCGCTCACGTTG
>JBFIQU010000067.1:0-9912 GCA_041609395.1 Acidimicrobiia bacterium
GCCAGCGAGTATCCGGAGGTCCAGGAGGGATCAGGCGGGAAATTCTCCTCCCCGAGGGCCGGTTCGTGATCCGGGATGTAGGTCAGCGTGCCGCCGTCGCCCTCGAGACGGTATCCGAGGGTTGGCCCGGGGTGGGTGATGAGATCCGCCCGCACCTCCACATCACCGATGGTGAAGCTGCTCGGCGTGTTCACATCGTGGAGCTCAACCGCCTGCAAGTCCCGGATCCGAACCGGAAACAGCGGAGGCGACAGGTAACGGCCGAGCCTTTCCCGAAGGCTGTACGACGTGGAGACCGGGCCCCAGATGTGAACGTCCACGTCCGGATCGAACACGGGGCGGAAGAACCCCAGACCCTGGATGTGGTCCATATGGAGATGGGTCAACAGCACGTCGACACGGGAGGGTCGTTCGATGTGAACACCGATCCGGCGCACACCGGACCCGGCGTCGAGCACGATGTGCTGACCGCTGTCCATCGTGACGAGAGACGCCGACGTGTCTCCTCCGTACTTGACGGTCTCGGGACCGGCACTGGCGAGCGAACCCCGCGTTCCGAAGAGCCTGACCCTCAAGGCTTGCCGGGCTCCCAGAACATGGCGACCGCCCCGAGGTGCCGCCCGCCTTCTCCGGTGATCGGAAAGGCCGTCACCGCCACATCGATCCAGTCACCCCCCGCCGATCGGAATCGCAGGAGGTCATAGCGAGGTTCGCGTTTGGCCAGCGCCCACACCACCGGGATCTCCTCGTTCGGATACGGCGACCCGTCCAAGCGGGTCACCGAGAAGTGGGCCTCCATCTGGTCGGCGTGGATCTCCCCGAACTCGTCGAACCGCACCCCGAGCAGTTTCTCGGCGGGCTCGTTGTAGAAGAGCAGATCGCCGCTTTCGCCCATCAGCCATATCGGGATCGCCAAATGACCCGCCCATTGCTTGAGCAGGATGAGCTCGATCGGCTGCTGCATGCGGAGCTCCTCGCCTCGGTCGCAACCATTCAAGTGAAATTACGCGCCGGGTGCAGGCTGCCGCCGTCTCGATTATTCGGTAGGTTGCCGGAGCGACTGACCCGAGGAGACCCATGGCGGGCACAAACGAGCTATCCGGACCGAATCTGGCCGAACAGGGGATCCCGATCGGTGATCTCAGCGACGGCGGCATGGTGACCGGCCACGATGGAGAACGAAACGTCGTACTGGTGCGGATCGGCGATGACGTCTATGCGCTGGGATCGCGCTGCACCCACTACGGAAGCGATCTCGGCGACGGTGCGTTCGACGGCGCCACGGTGCGGTGCCCGCGCCACCACGCAGCCTTCGATGTCCGCACCGGGGCCGCGGTGCGTCCACCGGCTCTCAACCCGGTGCCCACGTACCGGGTAGTCGAACAGGACGGCCGCCTTTACGTTCGCGGGACCCGGGACGAGGCCTCGCCACCGGAGCCGGCGATGGGCCCGGCTTCCGTCGTGATCGTCGGTGCCGGAGCTGCCGGTGCCACTGCCGCCGAGGCCCTGCGCGGGCTCGGCTATGCAGGACCGATCACGATGCTCGGCGCAGAGGACTCGGTGCCGGTCGATCGGCCCAACCTGTCGAAGGACTATCTGGCCGGCGCTGCCCCCGAGGAATGGATCCCGCTGCGCAGCGCAGCCTTCTACGAAGAACGCTCCATCGACCTCCGCACCGGTGTCGATGTGGTTGCCATCGATCGTGGCGCACGCCACGTCGAGCTCGCCGACGGCACCACCATCCCATACGGAGCGCTGCTGCTGGCGATGGGTGCCGAACCCATCCGCCTCGACATGCCGGGGGCCGATGCGGACAACGTCTTCTATCTCCGCTCGCTCGCCGACAGCAATGCCGTACTCGGCGCCATCGAGGGTGCTCGCTCGGCCGTTGTCGTTGGTGCCAGCTTCATCGGTCTCGAGGCGGCGGCATCGCTCCGCAAGCAGGGCCTCGATGTGCACGTCGTCGCCCCCGAGGCGGTGCCAATGGAGCGAGTTCTGGGCCGGGAGCTCGGGACCTTCATTCAGTCGCTCCATGAGGACAACGGCGTCACATTCCATCTCGGGCATACCCTGTCGGCAATCGGACCGGCGGCGGTGACCCGCGACGACGGCGCCGAATTGGCGGCCGACATCGTGATCATGGGTGTCGGCGTCCGGCCACGACTGGATCTCGCCGCAGACGCCGGGCTCGACGTCGACCGCGGTGTGGTGTGCGACGACCGGCTGCGTACGAGCGACCCGCATATCTGGGCGGCCGGCGACATTGCGTCGTTCCCGCACCCCCGGTTCGGTCGCATGCGGGTCGAACACTGGGTCGTGGCGGAACGCCAGGGGCGGCATGCGGCTCGCACGATGCTCGGCGCAAACGAGCCATTCCATGACATTCCGTTCTTCTGGAGCGAGCACTACGACGTCACCATCAACTACGTGGGCCACGCCACCAGCTTCGACGCGACGAGGGTCACCGGTTCGATCCCGAACCGCGATGCCGCAATTGGTCTCGTCGAAGGGGGCGCCGTCCAGGCGGTAGCCACGATCGGGCGGGATCGAGTCAGCCTCGACGCCGAAATCGCATTCGAACAGGGCGACGACGCGACTTTGGAGCAGCTGACGGCGCCCTAGCCCTACCCTGCATTCGTGTCGACCGGCCTGCCCATCGAAGACGTCATCGACGAGATCCGTGCTGCCTTGCAAGCCGGAGACAGCCTCGTTGTGACGGCTCCTCCGGGCAGCGGCAAGACAACCGTGGTCCCGCTCCGCCTTCTCGCCGAAAGCTGGCGACGGGGCAAGATCGTGGTCCTCGAACCCCGAAGGATCGCAACCCGATCTGCCGCGGCTCGGATGGCGTTTCTTCTCGGAGAAGATGTTGGGGACACGGTCGGGTACGTCACCCGCAACGATCGGCGTACCGGTCCCACAACTGCAGTCGAGGTCGTCACCGAAGGTGTGTTGACCCGCCGCCTGCAACGCGATCCATCCCTCCCGGGAACCGCCGCCGTGATCTTCGACGAGATCCACGAGCGCAATCTGCAGACCGACCTGGGGCTGGCCCTGGCGCTGGAAGCCCGCGCCGCGGTCCGTCCCGATCTGAAGCTCATCGCCATGTCCGCCACCATCGCAGCCCCGGAGCTCGCCGGTCTCCTCGGCGGCGACACCGCGGCGCCGGTGGTCTCCGCCGACGCCGAACTCCATCCGGTCGATATCCGCTGGGTGCCGCTGCCGCGTCGCGGCCGTCTCGACGACCATGCCGCAGGGGTGGTACGGCGTGCGATCCAGGAGGCTGAAGGCGATGTGCTCGTCTTCCTGCCGGGGATGGGCGAGATCCGGCGAGTTCAGCGGCGGCTCGACGGCGTCACCGCGCACGTTCGAATCCTCCACGGCAGCCTGTCCGCAGCTGAGCAGGATGCGGCGATCGCACCGTCGCCGCCGGGCTCGAGAAAGATCGTCCTCTCCACCGACATCGCGGAGTCGAGCCTGACGGTGGAAGGAGTGCGCATCGTCGTGGATGCCGGACTGAACCGCAGCCCTCAACTCGACACGCGCACCGGCATGACCCGGCTCAAGACCCTCACCGCGTCACGGGCATCCGCCGACCAGCGAGCCGGACGAGCCGGGCGCCTCGGTCCCGGCGTCGTCTACCGGCTCTGGTCCAAGCTCGAACACGGAACACGGCGGCCGGACATCGAGCCCGAAATCGCCCGGGTCGACCTGGCGGGTCTGGCGCTCGAGCTGGCCGCCTGGGGAGCCCCCGATCCCTCGACGCTGCGGCTGCCCACAGCCCCTCCGCCGCGCAACTACGCAGAGGGCGTCGACCTGCTGCGATCGCTGGGCGCCGTGGACGCATCGGGTCGGCTGACCGATACCGGACGGGCGATGGCGGAGCTGCCGGTCCATCCGCGGCTGGCCCGGATGATCGTGGCCGCCGGTCCCGACGCGGCGGTTGCATGCGTCCTCGCCGCCCTCGTCGACGGGCGCGATGTGATCCGGGGCCGGCCGGAGGACGTTCCCGTCGACCTCTCGCTCAGGGCTCGGCTCGTCGTCGACGAGCGCGCGTCCTACCCGGGCAGTGACGATCGCGGTCTCGACCGCGTCAGGCGTGAGGCTCGCGACCTGGCACGGCGTGCCGGCGTGTCGGGGCCGGTGGATCCGGCCGCAGCGGGCCGCGCCCTGGCCCTCGCTTACCCCGACAGGCTCGCCGTGAGGCGGGGCAGCCCGGGGCGGTTCCAGCTCCGCACCGGCGGTCGTGCCTGGGTGCTCGACACCGATCCGCTGGCGCCTGAACAGTTCCTCGTTGCTGCCGACCTCGACGGCAACCGGCGCGAAGCCCGGATCCGTCTGGCGGCTTCGATTTCGGCCGACGACGTTGCCGACCGTTTCGCCGACGAGGTGACAACGTCCACTGCGCTCCGATGGGTCGACGATCGGCTCGTTGCCCGCAGGGAGCGGAAGATCGGCGGACTCGTCCTCGACACCAGCGAGCAGCGACCTCCGCCGTCGGCCGAGGTCGCCGGCGAGCTCCTCACCCGCGTCACGAAAGACGAGCTGCGGCCCCTGCGGTGGACGGCCGCCGCCCGCCACCTCGTCGAGCGGGTGGCGTTCCTGCACAGGTCGCTGGGCGATCCGTGGCCGGACTGGTCGCAACCGGGACTCGTGGCGTCCGCGGAGGAGTGGCTGGCCCCCCATCTCACCGTCCTCTCCGGCCTCGACGAGATTGCTCAGCTCGACGTCCACCGGATTCTGCGGGCCGCCCTCCCCTATCCGGACGCTGCCCGCCTCGACGAACTCGCTCCCCGCGACCTGGTCGTTCCGACCGGGAGATCGGTCCCCATCGACTACTCCGGCGAAATACCGGCCGTGTCGGTGCGAGTCCAGGAGATGTTCGGCACCGCTGTGCATCCGACGCTCGGCGGCGTTCCGGTCGTCCTCGAACTGCTCTCCCCGGCCGACCGGCCCATCCAGGTGACGAGCGACCTCGCCGGCTTCTGGGACGGGTCCTGGCACGATGTTCGCAAGGAGATGGCCGGGCGCTACCCCAAGCACGCCTGGCCCGACGATCCGGTGACCGCCGATCCGCACCGGAATTAGCGACCTGCCAGCATTGCGGTATGGACGACGCCACCCTCCGCCATCGCATCTATCGCACACTGGCCGATACCGGGGCGGCACCGACCCGGGCTGACCTCGAGGCGTGGGCGGGCGTGGGCGATGCGGCTGGAGCGGCTTTGCAGCGTCTGCACGACGCCCACGCGATCGTTCTCGACGATTCCGGGGCCATTCGCATGGCGCTCCCGTTTTCGGCGGTTCCCACCGGGTATCGGGTGGCCGGTGCCGGGGGTCGGTGGTGGGCGAACTGCGCCTGGGACTCACTTGCCATCCCGGCAGCGCTTTCCATCGACGCCAGGATCGAGGCTGCGTGGTGGGACACCGGCGAGCCCGTCGACCTGACCGTCAACGGCGATCGGGTGCTCGGCGAATCGGGATTCGTTCACTTTCTCATACCGGCGAAGCACTGGTGGGACGACATCGTCGAAACGTGACGCACGATCCGCTTCCTCCGGTCGGAGGAGAACGCGCCGGACGAAGGTAGGGCCGTCCCCATCGACGTGATGTGGCCGCTGTCACAGCGGTGGTACGGAGACCGTCTCGACCCTGACTTCACCCCGCGGCCGTTGGAGGCGGCGCAGGAGTTGCTGCGCGAGGCCGGCCTCACCGATCCGTTCTGGCGTCTGCAATAGCCGGCAATCTGATCCCGGTCGTCGACATCCACGCGAAAGCCCGAATCCGGGTCAGCAGGACCGGCCGGCGTTGACGACGAACGAACCGGCCGAAGACCACGGCCCGGTCGTTCCCAGGTGGTACGTCCGAATGCGCCAATACCAGGTGGCACAATCGATAGGACCCACCTGGAGAGCACGCAGCTCTCCACCGGCTCCCTGACTCCACTCGATCCGGGCGAATCCAGCGTCGCGTGACAGCTGCACCTCGAACTCTTCGGGCTCCTGACATGCGCTGTACGACCAGGTCAGCGTCGGGGTCTTCGTCGACACGCCTCCGGTCGGCCCGGACGGGGCCGGTACCCCGAGCAGGCACGACGTCGTGGTCGTCGTCGGGCGGGTTGTGGTCGTACTGCTGGTGGTCGTCGTAGTGCTGGTGGTCGTGGAGGTGGTGGTCGTACTCGTCGTCGTGGTTGCGGGAGCCGTAGTCGACGTTGTCGTCGTACTCGTCGTCACCGCAGGGCGGGTCGTGGTCGTCGTGGTGCTGGTAGTCGTCGATGACGCCGGTCCGGTCACCGTGACCTCGAGAACGCCTGGTGGCTGCCAGTCCCCGCTTTCCGGCCGGCCGAAGACTTCGAGGAGATAGAGCCCAGAAGCAATGGGCGTCCATGTGAACGCTGCGGTTGTCAACGATTGTCCGGCCTGGTCCGGCGTGGCCGTCGCTACGGTCACTCCATCGACATCGAGCCGTACCTCGGCGGCTCCGGCCGGGATGGCTACGTGGGCGAGAACCTCTACCGGTCCCACCGGCACCGGCTGCCACGCCAGTGGAGCGTCGAACCACGCGTGCGATCCGCCGTCGGCCGCCCGCACGGCCCCCGCTGTGAGCGCCAGGAGAATGGTGGCGAACGCAAGACGTCGGATCATGGCAACGTGATCTCCCCCGGCTGAGTGGGCAGTCCGGTCTGGAGGATCGGGACGGAGACCACTCCGGCGCACGTCGAGGCGAACAGCGTGAGGGTGGCGCCTTTCGTGAAGAAGATCCAGGTCTCGGGCTTCACGTTCCACGGCACGACGGCAAGCTTCGGGTCGCGACCGGGGGGATAGAACTTCCCGATCGTGTCGAGGGCCACGGCCACGGTTTTCGACTCCCCCGGAGCCAGCTTCGACAGGTCGACGTTGAGAGTCTTGGGAATCATGACGTCGCTGGCCTGTACGAGACCCTGCTCCTGCTTCTGTTTCACGTACGACCACCAGGTGTGATCGGGTTTGTCACCCAGTACCCGCGCCGTGATGGGACACGAGGCAGGTGGTGCCGCAGCACCGGGATCCGCGCTGCGGGTGAAGGTCAACTGAATGACGGCAGGCGACAGTGTCCCGGCGGGTTCCGGGACGACTTCGATTCCGGGATGCAGTGCCAGCACATACCCGGCGTTCGCCACTACCTGCTTGGCAGCCTTGCTCAGCTCTTCCTGGGCGAGATCGAGCACTTCGTCGATGAGCTCCCCCGCCATCTCCTCGCACGTGCTCTGCAGGGTGGAACCACAGTCGAGGTACCCGGCCTGCACGGCGCCTTCCACGATCCAGTCGGACACATCCCCCTTGGCCGCTTCCACGACGTCGGCGAACTTCGGGGCGTTCGGGGGAAGTCCGGCGAGCGCCAGCCCGTAGTTCACCGCCTGGGTGCTGAGGAAACCGCACACGCCGTCGGTGAAGCCTTGCGAATCCTCCTTCCCGGCTACGTCGGCAGCCGCCTTGACGACGGTGGTACAGCCGGACAGGACCGCGAGGGCTTTGGCCACCTTGTCCTTGAGCATGTCGTAGACGTAGGCGAAGTTGTCCCACACCCACGCCACGAAGTTGACCGCATCGACGATGTGGTCCCAAATGTCCTTCTCCGGCGGTTTGGGTTTGGCAGCGCACAGCGTGTTGCCGGGAGCAGCCGGCTGCAGCCACTGGTACCACGACTCCGGGGCGACCGGCAGCGGGATGGGTATGCCCTGCGCGGCGAACCACTCGGGGGTCGCAGTCGGCACGGGATTGGGATGACCGAACGGGTTCGAGAACGGATTCTCGACGACCCTGACGCAGTAGCTGAAGTCGGGATTGGGAAGCCGCGGCGGCTGCACCTGTGCCGTCAGCGCGACCGCATTCGCCGTCGGCGGCTTGGGGGACGGCGGCTCGTGACTCAGTGAGATCTCGACGGTGTTGGTCGTTCCCGGCAGCACGTTGCCGGCGGCGTCGACCGGCACGACCCGCACATACAGCAGCGATGGCTTGAGGCCGTTGAAGAAGGCCGGAGGCGCAGCCGTCACAGTATTGGGGCCCGATCCGCCGCCGCCGCCCGATCCGACGAGTTGGAGCACCGCCTGATACGTCATCGGATCGTTGCCGGTTGTAACGGGCCCGGGGCCGGGAAGCGGAGCGATGGCGGCGGCCACGACCGCGGTCAACGGGACCTCAACGTCGATCCCAGCGGCGGGTGCTGATACCGGCTGACTGTGGATGAGACCGAGGTAGGACAGCGCACCACCGACCGGGGGCTGGACCACACTCACCTGAAGCACCCCGGATCCCGGGAATACGGGCGCCCACCGGAACGTGTGCTCGATCGTCCCGCCCGGCGCGTTGGTGCACAGGTCCGGGAGAGTGGCAATCCCGCCGCCGGCGGGAACGATCGGATCGAACGTGCAGATCGTGCCGGTACGGACCAGCTTGGGTCCGCTCAACACCCAGTCGAGGCCCCCGGAAGGAACGATCGGAGCGCCGGCAGCGACACCGCTCCCGCCTGTCGACACCGGTGCCGAAACGGTGAGCCGGCCCAGGCTGCGGGGGTTGCCCGCCGCCGTCCGTCCCCATACCTCGAGGATGCGCTGGGTGCCCGGTGCTTGTGCGGCAAGGTAGCCGGCGAAGTCGAACGTGCCGCCCGGTCCGCGCCCGACTGCGCTCTGATCGGTCGGAGGGACGCGTCGCCAGCTCTCGCCGTCATCGGTGACGTAGAGATAGACCGCGACGATGTCGTCGGGTGCGGCCACCTTGCCCTGGTCGAAGCTCGCTTCCGTACTCGATGCCGCTGCGGCACACTCTCCTGCGGTATCGACGAGCACGGGTGCCGTCGGGGTCGCCACCGCCGCGTTGAAGGTCGACCCAAACACGAGCATCGGGCCGCCGATCGGGATGGTGATCTGCGACCCGGCCGGTGCCAGGACCGGCGGCGAGAAGAGCGGGGCACCCAGCGGCGCCATGTAGACCGCAAGACCCGTGTCTCCGGCCTGGGGCGGGACGGTGATCACCGCAGAACACGACCCGGCGTCAACCACGACCGCCGGGAACGTCGCAGACTGGCGCCGGAACGACACGTCGACAGCCATGGCGCCCCGATCCGGAGGTGCCGAGACGTCGACGGCGTTGGCCACGCCTGTCGAGCCCAGCGGGGGTTGATCGGCGACGGTGAGTTCGCGGACCCGGACCCACACGGGCGGTGCGGTCACAGCACCTCCCGTCGTGTCGTATGCCCGCACGACGAACGCATGGAGACCCGCCGCCGGCGGCGTCCATTCGAACCGTTCGCTTGACATCGTGCCGGCAGCAGGTACGGCAGTGACCAGCTCCGGCCCCGACCACAACTCGAACCCCGCCAGAGGACTGCCGGATCGTGCGGTGACGCCTATGGCGACCGGTGATCCGGTGGGAATGTCGCCGATCCCGCCGAGACGTCGCACCTCGAGACTGATCTGCGGCGGCGGTGGCATGGCGCCGACATCGCGCGGGCTCGTCGACGACGGAACGGGGGGTGTGGTCGTAGCCGCCGGCGGTCGCGTCGTCGTGATGGCGGGTACATCGGAATCACTGGAGCCCGTGCAGGAGGCGGCGACGAGCGTCGTGGTGATGATCCACGCCAGCACGTGCCGCACACGCCCCCACATGGGTCACTCCTCCGCCGGACTGCTGCGGCGGTGCCGGAATCGTACCGGGTCCGATCACCACCCTGTGCGCGAATCGAGCACAATTTTTTCCAGGTGGTGGGAGGACCGGGATCAACGGAGGAGAAGCGCCTCGGATCAGATCTCGCGCTTGTGGAACCTGCCCGATTGCATGATCACCTTGAGGTGGGCTCCCTGGTCCTGGAACAGTCCCAGATCGCGAGTGGGATCACCGTCGACGACAAGTAGATCGGCAACGGCGCCGGGTTCGACCA
>JBFIQU010000068.1:0-9604 GCA_041609395.1 Acidimicrobiia bacterium
GAACCGGGGGTCGAGGATGTTGGCCCGGTGACCCTCCGAGCCCATGAGCCCGCTGTGGACTTCGGCGGCGCCGGCCGCCAGCGCCAGATTCTCGCCGGCAAGTTCGGGACGCAGACCGGCGGCACGCAACCGGTCGCCGACCGTGCCCGTCACCGGCGACCGATGCGCGAAGTATCCGTCGCGGTACATCTCCAGCGCGTGTGCCGCTCCGACGCCTGCCTGCAGATCGCTCCACACCAGGGGATCGAGGCCTTCGTCGACCCGAGCCCTGTTCAGGAGCCGGTAGACATCCCGTGCCGCCTTCTGATTCCTCAAAACGTCGGTCCCGGCCACCGGGTCGAGCTCTACGCGCTCATCGCTCTCGACGATCACCCGCTGCGAGCCGGTGACCCGCCGCAGCCCCAGCAGGTTGGTGACCACCCGGTCCCCCGACACCGTATGCAGCACCCGCTGCGGGACCCCCTCGGGATCGGTCAGCGCTCCCGTAACCGCCGACGTCTCGAGTTGCTCGGCGACCACGACCGGAACCGGAACCAGCACCAGCAGCGACAGCAGCAGTGTTGCCAGTACCAGGCCCCACCCGACGGCCACACCGGCTCCGCCTGCGCGGTTGAGCAGGTTGAGGCCCGGCAACGAAGCGACCCTATGCAGCCACCCGGCGAGCAGGGCCGCACCCAGTCCGACGGCAACGAAGATGAGGCCACCGGCGGCGACTCGAGCCCACCCGCTGGAAAGGCCGACGGACGCTTCGATCACGGCTCCGAACGGCGGACTGAGGCGAAAGGCGGCGAGCACACCGACGACCAGTCCCAGAAGATCGAACGACTCACGTACGAAACCCCGGAACCAGCCGCGCAGCAGGAGCAGCGCGAGGGCGAATCCGATGACGAGATCGATCATGGACCGGAGTCGGCCAGCGCGATCCGAATCCTCTTGTTCGCTTTGCCCTTGCTCTCCGTCTTCACGACCTCGACCCGCCCGACTTCGGTCGTGTTGGCGACGTGGGTCCCGCCGTCCGCCTGGCGGTCGAGACCGGCGATATCGATGACCCGGATGGGATCGATCGACTCCGGGAGGAGATTCACCTTGGTCCGGATGAGGTCCGGATCGGCGAGCGCCTCCGCCCGAGGCATGAACAGCACTCGCACCGGATGGTCCTCCGCAAGCGCTGCGTTCAGCGCTTCCTCGACCTCGCGTCCGAATTCGACGGAGATGCCGTCGAGTTCGAAATCCATACGCGCCGTCCCCGGCTCCATGTTGCCGCCGGTGACCTTGGCATCGAAGTCACGAAAGATGATCGCGGACAGGACGTGAAGCGCCGTGTGGGTCCGCATCAGCGTGTAGCGGCGGGCCCAATCGATGGCACCGTGGACCCGGGTCCCCGAGGGCGGCGGCGTGCCGGACACGCCGTGGATGTGACGACCGTCCCGGTAGAACGTGTCGGTCACGTCGACGGCACCGCCCTCCCAGGTGAGCCGCCCGGTATCTCCCGGTTGCCCACCGCCGCGTGCGTAGAACACCGTTCGGTCGAGCACGACGCCGCCGTCACCAACCTCGACGACCTTGGCGCCCATCTCCCGTGCGTAGGCGTCCTGAGCCGCCATGTTCTCGGTCATGGCACCCTCCTCGGCGAAACCACCGGAGCCAACCCTAGGGGGAAGAACGCGAAAAACGGAGTCAGTCGGGGGCGCCGGCGGGGGGCTCGAGAGCTTCCTGATCGTCGTCGCCGAGACGGCGCAACCTCGTGATCAGGGTCTCCCCGGTCGGATGTTCTTCGATCAAGGCAGCATCGGCCTCCTCCCAGGTCTGGCCGAGGAAGCGGGTGCGCCACAGATGGCCGGCCAGGATCTTGACCACGGCAGTGGACGGCACGGCGAGGAGAACTCCCCACGGACCCGCCAGCGAACCGCCTGCCAGCAACGCCAGCAGGATGACCGCCGGATGGAGCCTGACGGTGGCCCGCAAGACGGTGGGGCTGATGAAGTGGTTGTCGACCTGCTGCACTCCGGCGGCGACGCCCGCGGCCCAGAGCGCGGTCCCCGCGTCGCGTGTCGCCAGGGCCACCAGAACGCCGAGCGCGCCACCGACCCAGGGACCGACGAAGGGGATGATGTTGAGCAGGCCGGCGATCATGCCGATCAGCAGCCAGAACGGGAGATCGATGAGCCAGAAGCCGACGCTGGTCAGGACACCGACGATCAGCGCGACGAAGAGCTGGCCCCTCAAGAAGCCACCAACCGCAGACCCGAGGCGGGTCCCGACGGCTCTGACTTCGTTCCGGTTGGCTTCGGGCACGAGTTCGAGAGCGTGCTGGCGCACCCGCGGCAGATCGAGCAACACGTAAAAAGCAAGAACGGGTGCAAACAGCGCGAGCAGCATGAACTCGAGGACGGAGAGGGTGAAGTCGGTGATCCTCGTGGCGAACCGGGACACGAGATCGTCGTCCGCGGCGAAGTCGCGGAATGCATCCTCCAGCTCCTCGTACTGTGCGATGTCGACGGCAAACCCGAAGCTGTCGAGGAAGTTCTCCGTGTCGTCGACGACGTTGTTGTAGATCTCGGGGAAGTCATCGGCCAGCTCGCCCGCCTGGCTGCTGATCGTGGGCCAAACGAGGTATCCGATCAGAATCAGAATTCCCAGAAAGACGAGGTAGCTGAGGCACGAACCGAGCAATCGGGGGACCCCGAGCCGCTGCAGTCTGGTCACCACCGGGTTGAACACGAAGATGATGGCGAATGCAATCACCACCGCCGGGATGAGGTTCGCCACGTGACCCAGGATCCACAGCACGACTCCGAGGAGGAGCAAGGTCCCGAGAACGCTCCACGACGCGACACCGACGCGCCGAATGACCTCGGACACGGGAGGGCGGGTCGGCTGGGTCATTGCCAGCGAAGTGTAGGGAGGCGACGTCGCAGCTTCAGGACGTCTGGTCGCCCCCGAGCTTGCGCTCCAGGCGCCGCTGCAGGGCGTGGTCGCGCACCCGGCGGAGCCGGCGAATCGTCATCGGATCCGCGGCGAGGGCATCCGCATCGTCGAGAAGCCTGCGCAAGATCTGGTAGTAGCGGGTCGCGCTCATCCCGAGGACCTCACGGATATCGTGATCCTTGGGTCCAGGGAAGTGCCACCATCTCGACTCGAAGTCGAGCACCCGGCGGTCCCGATCGGACAGCATGCCGCGGAGAGTAAAGGCCGGGTGTGACCGATTCGCGGATTTCGCGACTTGCGGAGCTACCAGCTATCAGCTGCCGGCCGCCGGCTCAACGAGCCGATCGAACGGCACAACGGGGTTGGAGGCCGCCCCACCGCGGCGGCGGCATCCTGCGCCGCCCAGCCGGAACGCACCACACGACGACGCGGGGCCAGGATGCAATGTGACAGAGCTGGCGGAGGGATTCGAACCCACGACCTGCCGCTTACAAGGCGGCTGCTCTAACCGGACTGAGCTACGCCAGCAGACTGGTCAGGTTACCCAGCCGCGGACCCGGGCCGTTTCGAAACAGGCGAGAGCGGCGGCCACCGAGGAGTTGAGGCTCTCGACTTCCGCACGCAACGGGATGGCCGCCAGCACATCGCAGCGTTCCGCAACGAGCCGGGACAAGCCGGACCCTTCGGCACCAACCACCACCGCCACCGGCTCGGCCAGGAGCTGCAGACCGAGCAGCGACTGACCGGCATCGCCGTCAAGGCCTACGACCCAGACATCGAGCCGCCGCAGCTCCTCGATGGTCTTCGGGATCGACGAAACCACGGCGACCCTCAGATGTTCCAACGCTCCGGCGGCGGCCTTGAACGCGGATGCCCCGAGGGGAGCACCTCGCCGCGAGGGAACGATGAGACCACCGAAGCCGGCCGCCACTGCCGACCGCACCGCAGCTCCCACGTTGCGGGGATCCTCGAGGTGATCGAGTACCAGCACCGCCGCCGGGTCGACCGACCCGGCGACCTCCTCGACCGACGCCAGCGGGATCGGCGATGCGGTGGCGACGACGCCTTGCGGGACGGCGGTGACGGCGTCGAGTTCGGCTACGAATTCGACCTCGATACCGCGTCCCAGTGCGGCGGCGGCCAGGTCGGCAAGCTCAGCGATATCGCGCCGTTTCTCATCGATCCGCAGCGAGACGACACGCCCCGCCGCCATCGCAGCCGAGACGGCGTGAACGCCCTCGACCCTATCGCCGATACCAGCGGACGCCATCGGCAGTGTCCTCGACGACGATCCCGAGTTCGGCCATGGCATCCCGTATCCCGTCGGCAGTGTCCCAGTCACCGGCGGCACGGGCGTCCTGGCGGTGACCGACCAGGGCCGTGACCGTCGCCTCGGCGTCCGTTCCGACGGGGACTCCGAACCGGGCTGCGAGCCCGCTCACCTCATCCGAGATGTCGTCGAGACCCTTTTCCGGTTCGCACAGGCCGAACACGCCCATCAGCTCGTCGTATGCCGCAACGTACGGACCGGCGTCCTCCCCGTCGTCGAGCCTCCGGTTGCCCTCCCGCACGGCCTCGAAGATCACGGCCAGCGCCTCCGCGGTGTTGAAGTCGTCGTCCATTGCAGCGGAGAATGCGCTCACGATGGTCGGGTCCGGCTGGGCATCGGCGGCTCCGGGGACACGGCGACGGAACGACCAGAGCCGCTCCAGGGTGGCCACGGCGTCGTCGATCGCCTCCTCCGAGAAATCCACCGGCGACCGGTAGTGGGTCCGCAGGTAGAACAACCGGACGGCAAGGGGCGGGAACTCCTCGACGGCCGTCAACAGGTCGATGAGTCGCCCGGTCGACTTCGACATCTTCTCGCCGGACAAGTTCACGAAGCCGTTGTGGAGCCAGTAGCGGGCAAACGGGGCCGAACCGGCGGCGGCCTCCGACTGCGCTATTTCGTTCTCGTGGTGAGGGAAGATCAGGTCCTGTCCGCCGCCGTGGATGGCGAAGCCAAACCCGAGGTATTTCTCCGACATGGCCGAACATTCGATGTGCCATCCAGGGCGGCCCGGACCCCACGGCGACTCCCATTGCGGCTCGTCGGGCTTGGCCGCCTTCCACAATGCGAAATCGAGCGCATCCCGTTTCGCCTCTCCGGGCTCGACCCTGGCGCCGACGAGCACATCATCGGAGTCGCGACCGGACAGCTTGCCGTAGTCGCCGAAGCTCGCTACCGAAAAGTAGACATCGCCGTCGGCTTCATAGGCATGACCCGCCTCGATGAGGCGCTCCACGAGGTGGATCATCTCAGGGATGTGATCGGTCGCACGCGGCATGACATCGGGTTCGAGAACGTTGAGTGCCCGGTAGCCGGACAGAAACTTGTCTGTGGCCTCGGCGGCGACCTCGTCGGGGCTGATGCCGAGCCGGTTACCGGCGGCGATGATCTTGTCGTCGACGTCGGTGATGTTCATCACGTACGTGACGTCGAACCCCCTCCACACCAGGTAACGGCGGATGACGTCGAACGCGACCGCGGCGCGACCATGTCCGAGATGGGGCGCCGACTGCACGGTGGGGCCGCACACGTACATCCCGATCGTGCCGCCGGACGGCGCCAGCTCCTGGAGTTCGCGACCGAGCGTGTTGTAGATCCGCATGGCGTGGGGCATGGTATCCGGCGCTCCTGCAGTTGCGAGACGAATAGCCTCCGCACATGGCACAGCAGATCGACACGGATCGCACCCGTCCGCTCATCCTCGGACACCGCGGCGCCAGCGCCTACGCGAAGGAGAACACCCTGGCCGCCCTGCGCCTGGCGCTGGACCAGGGTGCCGACGGGGTCGAGATCGACGTTCGTCGCTGTGCCGACGGCACGCTGGTTCTCAGTCACGATGCCCACCTCCCCGACGGCACCCCCATCGTCGACCTCGACCGCCGCGACCTCCGCCGTGCTGTGCCCGAGATTCCGGACCTGACCGAAGCGCTCGCCCTTCTCGACGGCGCGTTCGTGAACGTCGAGATCAAGAACGTGCCCGACGACCCGGATTTCGACGAGATGGACGGCGTCGCTCGCGATGTGGCGGCGATCCTGACGAGCACCGAGTTTCGCGGCATCGTCTCGTCGTTCAACCCGGCGACCGTCGAGCACGTCGCCGCCACCGCCCCGGCGATCCGGACCGGCCTCCTGACCGCCGCCGCCATCCCGGCCGATCAAGGTATCCGAGCTGCGGCCGGACACGCGGCGTGGCACCCGCATTGGTCGAGCCTCGCCGGTCACGGCGAGGATGCGGTACACGCCGCCCACGCGGCCGGACTCGCCGTGATCGTGTGGACGGTCGATGATCCCGACACCGCGCGACTGCTGGATCGGTATCGCGTCGACGGGATCATCACCAACGATCCACCCGCCCTACTTGCAGCCCTGGAGTGATCAGGCGCTCTCGGCAACCACCGCAACCGCAGCGGCACCCAGGCCCTCCGCATTGCCGATGAACCCCAGCCCGTCGGTGGTCGTCGCCTTCACCGACACGTGGTCGACCGGCACCCGCAGCACGAACGCAAGTGCAGCCCGGATGTCGGCACGGAACGGGGCGACGACAACATCCTGGGCAATCACGGTCACGTCGATGCTCCTCACGTGCATGCCGGCTTCCGCCACGATCTCGACGACCTCGGCAAGCATGTCCATCGAGTCGGCACCCTCCCATCGCGGATCCGACGACGGAAAATGAACCCCGAGATCCCCGAGAGCAGCCGCTCCCAGGACCGCGTCGGCAACGGCATGCGCCACCACGTCGCCGTCCGAGGTGGCCTCGACACCACGGCGGCGATCGACCTCGACACCCCCGAGGAGCACGCCGCCGTCGCCGCCGAACCGATGCACGTCGAAGCCCCACCCGACTCTCATCTCGACCCCCTCAGCGCAGACAGGAGCGCCGCTGCCACCGTGAGATCTCGTGGGTACGTCACCTTCAAGTTGGTTGGCTCGCCGGGCACGATGGCGACGCTACCGCCGATGCGTTCGACGAGTTCCGCGTCGTCGGCAGCGCCGCCGCCGGCGGCTGCGTGAGCCTTCCGCAACACGGCGGCCCGGAACGCCTGGGGTGTCTGGACGACGACGAGGGCGGAGCGATCGACGGCTCCTGCGATCCGCTCCCCGGCGACGCGCTTCACGGCGTCACGCACCGGGATGGCCGGGACGGCCCCGTCGACGTCGCCCCTGCGCACGCGACCAATCACGCTCCGCACCAGATCAGCTGATGCCAGCGGCCGGGCGGCGTCGTGGACGAGGATGATGTCGACGGAGGCAGCAACCGCGGCGAGGCCCGCTGCGACCGACAGGTGCCGGTGGGAACCGCCGGCTACCCCCCCGGGTACGTCACCGACGACGACCGCATCATCACATCCGCCATCCAGCAATGCGTCTCGCGCGTAACGCCACAACGGCTCACCGGCGAGAAGTGCATCGTGCTTCGGTCCGCCGAAACGGGTCCCCGACCCGGCGGCGACGACGATGCCCCAGCAGGGGCTCACGATTCGAGACGGGCAAACAGCAGTCGACCAACCGAGGTGCGCAAGCTGTTCGCGACCTCGATCAACACGGTCTCGCCGATACGATCGGCTCCGCCTTCGACAACCACCATCGTCCCGTCGTCCAAGAATCCGACACCTTGACCGGGCTCGGATCCAACGCGTTCGACGGCGATCTCGAGCCGATCACCGGTCACGACAGTGGGCCGCATCGACTCGCCGAGGGCGTGCGGGTTCAGGACCAGCAGGCCCCGGATAGAGGCGGCGCGACTCAGATTGTGATCGGTCGTGACGAGCGTAGCGCCGGTGCGGTCGCTGAGGGCCAGCAGCTTGGCGTCTACCTCTTGATGATCGGGCACCGAGTCGCGGACGACGACCAGTTCGACACTGGCGACGCTGCGCAGCGCCTCGATGACGTCGAGGCCGCGCCGCCCGCGCCGGCGCCGGCTGCGGTCACCAGAGTCTGCGATCGCTTGCAGCTCGTCGAGCACGAATTCGGGAACGTTCACGTCGCCGCGCAGCAGACCGGCCTTGGCGAGCTCGAGAACCCGGCCGTCGATGGCCGCCGAGGAGTCCAGAAAGAAGTGTTCGCGCCCCGCGGAGACGGTCGAGGCCTCGACGTCGGGCGGTGCCGGCAGGCGCAGAATCTCGTCCGCCCGGGCGGCGAGCACCGATGCCGCGATGCTCCCCAGCACCACGACGGCGAGGATCGCAAGCGGCCAGCCGACCTGGGGCGGGGACCATACGACAACGGGCACAGACAGGACGGCCGCGATGAAAATACCGACGGCGGCTCCGAACGCCGCTCCGTAGAGCTGCGGTGCGGTGGCGCGATCGAACATGCGCGGCGCCCCGTCGATGAATTGTTTGACGAGCCGGCCGAGCACGCCGCCTCCCACGTAGCCCAGCCCGGCGCCGATCAACGCTCCCGTGACGACGGCGACGTCGGCGTCGACCGACGTCGCGTTCGTGACGTAGGCCTTGGCGACCAGGAAGCCGGCCGCCGTAGTGGCCAGGGTCACGAGCAGCCGGACGACCTCGACGATTGCGCCGAGACTCGCCCGCTGCGGCTGGAAGTGGCGGGATCGAGAATGCATGCAGGTCGTGTATCGGCACATGCGGCCGAAAACTGAGCTATCTCGATCGCAGAGCGAGCGACTCAGTCGTCCGTGAACTCCCAGGCATGGCTGAGCTCGAGGAGGCGATCGAAGAAGTGACGCAGCTGCTGAGCACGGGCCCGTCCGACCCCGTCCACCTGATCGAAGTCGCCCACGGTGGCGTGGAGCATCTTCTGCAGATCGCCGAAGTGGTCGACGAGCGAGTCCTTGACGGCGTCGGGAAGGCGCGGCACCCGGGACAGTGCCCGTAGACCGCGGGGCCGGGCAGACGCGTCCAGCGGCCCGAGCCGGAGCTGGGTATCGACCCGCACCGGATCGTAGATCTCCTGGGTAGGAAGATCCTTGAGCGTCTCCAGCGGATCGATCGCTTTGCGGCGGCGCGGTACGTAGTCGGCATAGACGAGCGAGGCCATGTCCCGCACGCCCTCCAGCAGGTCGGTGAGCTGAAGCTGGATCAGGTGCCCTTCGTGACCGAGTTCGACCGCGAAGCGTCCCAGCTCGCTGCCGAGCCGGTCGACGAGCGCGGCCCGCTGCAACAACAGGACGACGTCGGCACCTGTGACGAGATCGCCCACCTCCGAACGCGTCAAGCGCTCCTCGGCATCCTCGAGGCGACGGCGGAAGCGCTCCAGCGTGTTGATGCGCTGATTGGCCTGGGCAACGAGCGTGGTGGGACTCTGCAGGCTGTAGCGCCCGCTCGGCGTGAACACGGTTGCGCTCGACCGGCCTTCGCTCACAGAGATCGCGGGGTGGCCGGTCTGAATGGCTACCCGTTCGGCGGTACGCTGCCGGGTACCGGTTTCCTCCGTCTGTATCGCAGGATCCGGGATCAAGTGAACATTGGCCTTCAGGATGTAGCTGACGTCGTGGTCGATGACGATCGCGCCGTCCATCTTTGCCAGCTCTGCAAGACGTTGCGGCGTGAACTCGGCGTCGACCAGATCAAACCCACCGGTGCATACGCTGTTGACCTTGTCGCCGCCGCCGAGCACGATCAGGGCACCGGAGTCCTGCCGCAGGATCAACTCGATGCC
>JBFIQU010000069.1:0-9573 GCA_041609395.1 Acidimicrobiia bacterium
CATGAACACAAAGCGGCCGACGGCCTCGTACTCACCGGGGTCGACGCCGAGCACGTCGGACAGCACGATCCCGAATGAAGCGCCGGGCGGCAGCGTGACCGTTTCCAGGGCCTGCGTGAAGACCTTGCCGTCGCTCCACTGGTAGATGTTGCGGCCCTGATCGCCGGCGACCTCGATCAGGGTTACGTCGGCACGGAGCCCGCTACTCATCACGACATCGACGAAGTCGTTCGAATTGTTGTGAATATCGAAGAGCCACCACACCTGCCCGTCGGCCACCGGTGTCGGCGGCAC
The DNA here is from genome assembly GCA_041609395.1 of Acidimicrobiia bacterium. GTDB lineage: Bacteria > Actinomycetota > Acidimicrobiia > Spongiisociales > JAOTWH01 > JBFIQU01. The sequence goes on from JBFIQU010000069.1 coordinate 295, forward strand.
CCAGCCGAACCGCAGCACCAACCCCGCTTCGGTTCGCTGTGCGACCGGAGGAAGCTCCGTCACCTCGATTCCGAGATCCGTGACGACGCCGCGCACAACGGCCGAATAGTCCGACCACACCACCTGCGCCAGATCGGGTTGGAGTTCGGTAGAGGAGAGACCGACGAAGTCTCCCGTCGATACTCCAGACAGGACCAGGCGGGTCCCACCGCACTGTGGCGGAAAAGACTCGAGCACGGCCTCACAGAGCACCGGGCCCGTGCCGGTGTCGAACACGGCGCCGGCGACAAAGAGGTCTGTTCCTACCGGAGCGGCCGAGGCGCCGGCGATCGGCAACGGCCGGGTCCACGATCCCTGCACGCCGTTGGGCACCGTCGACGACGATGCCGGGGCGTCACCGTCGGAGCACGCCGCGGCGACCAGAACCAATACCAGAGCCGGAGCGAGCATCCTCATGACTCGATCACCTCCGCCGGCTTGGACGGCACCCCGGCCGAGCCGGTTCCCGGTCGCAGCCGGTGCGGAACGACCACCACCCCGCCGTCGGGATCCCGCAGCACGCGCACTGCGGCGCCGTACCGATCGGTCAACGATTCGACGGTGAGGACGTCGGCGGCGCTGCCTTCGGCGACGACGGAACCTCGATGCAACAGCACGAGCCGGTCGCCGTACTGGGCGGCCAGTGTCAGGTCGTGGAGTGCTGATATCACCGCAAGACCCCGTTCCCGACGCAGTTCGTCGACGAGTTCGAGGACCTGTTGCTGGTGGCCGAGATCGAGCGAACTCGTCGGCTCGTCGAGCAACAGAACCTCCGCATCCTGGACCAACGCCCTGGCCAGTACTGCCCTCTGCAATTCGCCCCCGGACAGTTCATCGATCGGACGGCCGCTGAGCTCACCCAGATCGAGCCTTTCGAGGACTTCGCCGACTCGAACGAGGTCGTGCTTGCTCTCACCGGCGAGCAGCCCGAGGTGTGGGGTCCGGCCGAGAAGGGCGTAATCGGCAACGGTCATGCCGGGCGGAACCACCGGATGCTGCGGCACCAGCGCGATCCGTCTCGCCACCTCGCGGCGGGTCATAGACAGCAGCGGGCGGCCGGCAACAGTGATCGATCCGCCGCAGCCGACCAGGCCGGCGATACAGCGGAGCAGCGTCGACTTGCCCGCACCGTTCGGGCCGATCAGAGCGAGCCAGCCCCCGGCATCGACGACAAGGTCCACCTCGCGCAGGACGATGCGCTCGCCGTACCCTGCGGTAACACCACGGCAACGCAGGTCGCTCATGCCGCCCTCCTGCTGCTGCGCAGCACCACGGCGAAGAAGGGAGCGCCCACGAAGGCGGTGATGACTCCGATCGGGAGCTCCGCAGGGGACACCACCACGCGCGCCAGCACGTCCGCCGTCACCAGAAACGCGGCGCCGCCGAGGAAGGACAGCGGAAGCACCACCCGATAGCTCCATCCGGTCATGAGCCGGATCGAGTGGGGCACCACGATGCCCACGAAACCGATGAGTCCCGACACTGCGACTGCGGCGGCCGTGCCCAGCGTGGCGGCGAGGACCACGACGATCCGGACCCGGTCGGCACGCATTCCGAGGGTCGCCGCCTCTTCCTCACCTACCGCGAGTACGTCGAGATGGCGCCGCACTGCGAAGAGAACGCCGCCCGAGACGATCACCACCGGCGCCAGGAGGCGCACCTCCGACCAGCCGCCGGTCGTGAGACGCCCCAGAATCCATGAGAAGACTTCCCGGATGGTGTCGGAGGACTGCTGCTGAACGAATGTCTGGACGGCCGTGAAGAACGAGGCAACGGCGACTCCGGCGAGGATGAGGGTTCCCGACGACACCGATCCTCCCGCCCGACCCATGCCGTAGGTGGCGACAACCGCCACGATGGCTCCGGCGAAGGCCGCCGCAGTCAGCAGCAGACCGGAGCTGAGTCCGAGGGCGATGACGATCGTTGCGCCGAGACCGGCCCCGGCGGCAACGCCGAGAAGGTACGGATCGGCAAGGGGATTGCGAAACACACCCTGATAGGCCCCGCCGGCCATCGCCAGCATTCCCCCGACGAGGGCACCGAGTACGACTCGCGGCACCCGCAGCTGCCACAGGACGGCACTGCCGCGGTCGTCCAGCCCGGAGTTGACGGCGATGAAAGGGAGCCTGTCGACGAACTCCCGCACCACCTCGCCCGGGGAGAGCGACGCCGGTCCCAGGGCGACTCCGGCCACGACGGCCGCGCCGAGCACCGTCGCGGCAATGCCCAGGTGCCGGGGTCGCAAGCGGGTCGGGACAACGGCGACGGCCATCTCAGTTCGCCGCCCTCACGGCGTCGGCAATGGTCCAAAGCAGCTCGGTGATCCGCGGACTCCAGCGGCTGGCCAGATCGGTGTCGAGAAGGAAGACACGGCCCTCTCGCACCGCGGTGATCGTATCCCAACCAGGACGGGCCGCCAGTGAGTCTGGATCCTCGCCGAAGCCCGCCATGAAGATGAACTCGGGGTCGGCATCGATGATGTACTCGGGGGACAGCTGCGGGAACCCGGATCCGAACTCGTCGGCGGCCGCGTCGGCGATGTTGACGAGGCCGAGGATGGCGTAGAGCTCCCCGATGAAGGAGTTCGAGTTCGGCGTGTAGAAGCTGATCGGGTCGGTCTCGTGGTAGACCGAAGCCCCGATAGCGGATCCGCCTGCCGAGTCCACTGCCGCCAGGACGTTCTGCTGCATGTCGGCCACCGTGGATCGAGCCTCCTCGGTATTCCCTGTGACGCGGCCCAGCGTTCGCACCTGTTCGTAGGCGTCGGCAAGGCTGGCAGCGCCGGGAAAGAGCAGCGTCGGTATGCCCACGGCAGCGAGGGCATCGACGGCACCCCCGGGATCGAACGAGAGGATCACGAGATCCGGATCCAGTTCGACGACGGCCTCGACGTTCAGGTCGAAGCTGTCGATCTTGGGGAGGTCGGCGGCCGCTTCCGGGTAGTTCGTGTAGAGGTCACCGGCGACGACCCGATCGCCCGCGCCGATGGCGAAGAGCATCTCCACGTGAGTGGCGGACAGAGCGGCGATCCGTTCCGGCGCCGCAGCGATCTCAACCGTGCGCCCGCCCTGGTCGATCGTCACCGGATAGGCCGGCGTCTCGGTAGCCACGCTGCTCGCCGTTGTAGATGGCGTCGGGGCCGTCGTCGATCTCCCGGTCGCAGCGTCGCTGCATGCCGCTGCAACGAGCGCCAGACCGGCAACGAGGAGAATGAGGCGTCTCATGATCAACCATCCTTCGCTCCGGTCGGAGAATGGGATCACGGGGTGATGCCGCCCTTCCTCCGAGGACCAACAGCCACGCCGATGCGGCAGGCGACCTGGCTCGTCCCCGGAGGGGGCATCACAGTTGCGGGACAGCGCCGGAATCACACCGGACTTCGCTCTTACGTCCCCGCAGGGAACCTCACGGCATTCCCGGCAGTGTGCCGGGCATCTGCGAGGTTAGCCGGTCCGCAGCAAGGCGGGCCGCCGTCAGCCCGCCAGACCGGTGGCGGCTTCCACGCGGGCGAGGACGTCGGCGCCCACGCCGGTCGGGACTATCGACTGCGCCTCTTCTGCCAGACCGCGGGCCTCTGCGATGCGTCCTTGCGCAAGAGCGATCTCGGCGAGTCCGAGCCGCGCCCGTACCGACCACGGATACCGATCCAGCGCAGTGCCGTAGTGCTCTTCGGCGGCGGCGAAATCGCCGAGGGTCAGGTTCACCTCGCCCAGTCGATTCCACGATGCCGCGTCGGTGGGATCGAGGGCCACAGCTTGTTCATACCTCCGGCGCGCCAACTCACCTGCCTCCGCATCGCGCCTCGTGATCCGCTCGAGAAGCAGGGCCCGCCCCGCGGCGTCCAGCGGTTCCGTCCACATCGGCAGCAGGTTCGCCGCGGCGTCGGCCCGCTCCGCATTGTGATCCGTGTACCCGGACTCGAGGCGCAGGTCGCCGACCAGCAGCACGCCGCCGAGCAGCAGCGCCGGAATCAGGGCCAGTGCCGCCAACGGATGCACCGAGCCGGATTCGCCCGGCGTCCTCATGGCGGCACCGAGCGCAACAAAGGTCACCATCGTCATCCCGGCGTCGAGCGGGGCGATCAGGTGGAAGACGACGAGAACCGCTCCTGCGGCTCGCCAGCTTCCGCGACCGCGGCGCAGGCACTGCACCACCCACGCCGCCAGCGCCAGGGCCCCGAAGGCCCCGACGGTCACGGCCGCGTCGGCAACGATGTTGCGCCCGTCGAGCCACACCGCCTCCGGCAGCGCCGACTCGGCGAGGGCGCGAGTGCGCTGGGCGGTAGCACCGGTGCGATACAGGCCCGGACCGGTCCCGAACAGAGGATCCGTGGCAAACGCCTTGCCGCTCGTGACGAGCCCTTGCGTGGAATCGGTGGCGAAACCCGCCGGATCCTCGAACTCGACCGGACCGAGAGCTCCGGCGGCAACCACAACCACCAGATAACCAGCCACGACGGCGCCGGCCGCCGCCCAGTCGGGTCCGGTCCGGCGCAGCAGCAACGCGGAGACGAGCACGACGACGAGCACGACTCCTTCCGCCGTTCCCGAGAGGGCAACTCCACCGGCGGCGGCCATGGTCACCATTCGCTCCCAGCGCGCCGGCATCCGCCGCCACCCAACCATCGCCGTCGCTGCCGCCATCGCCGCCGCGAAATGCTCGGCGGAACCGAAGAGACCGGTGGGGCGGCCATCGGTCAGATTGAATCCGTCGACCGGAGGCGCCCACAGCACCTGGATCAGCGCCACCACGGCGTTGATAGCGACGCCGATCAGCACCGCACGCTCCAGTCGCAGCTGCCACCTGTCGCCGACGGCAGCGCCCAGGCCCCAGGCGCCCACCATGCCGGCGGCAAAGAGCAGTCCGGTACCGTGGCCGTACAACCCGAAGGTCGCCTTGGCCACGTCGCCCGACACCAGTGCGGCGACGGTCGCTACCGCAAGGAACGCCAACGCCGGCAGTGCGACCTGAGGATGGCGACGGCGGACCGGACCGACGGCGACGAACACTCCCACGAACGCAAACCCCAGGACTGCGATCGCCCGGGCCGTCCATGCCGGGGCATTGAAGCCGAGCGAGAACCCGACGAGCGCGACGAGCGTCAGTCCTGTGACGAGCGGCGACAGCCAGTCCGGCGACGACGACGTACCCCGGGTGGCAGGGGCGGCGTCGGCGAGCAGCGTTGACATCGGAACCATGAAAGCCGTATCGACCTCCGTTTCCCGGTCTTGAGGGCCCCGGTCGTCCTACACTCCGCGTATGGACCGTCGCGCTGGTGGGATAGCTTTGCTGCTGGCCGCCCTGCTGGCCGTGATCGCCATCTTCCGCCGGCGACCCGTCAAGCCACCGGCCGACGAAGGTGTGTGGAGGCCGGTTCACCGGTGAGGATCGCGGTACGGGCTACCGGCGAACCCGGGATGCGGGCCGCTCGCATCCTCCTGGGTGAACCTCTGCTGCAGCGGCTCGGCTATCTCGACCGCGCCCCGCAGTTCCTCGACGACGAGCGGGTGGCTGCGGTCCGCCGTCCCTCCGGGTACGACGTCGTCGTATCCGACGAGACCGAAACACCACTCGCCGTTGTGGAATCGGCCCTCGAGGTCGGGGCGTCGTGTGTCGTGTGGTCCGACCTGTGGGAATACACCGACGAACTCGACGACCTCGACGCCGCCTTCGCATCCGCCGGGACGACGCTGCTGGCCGGCGCTTCTCTGGGTTCCGGAATCGCACCGGCGTTGGCGCAACATGAGCTGGCGCGCACCGATGAGACGCTCGAACTGTCGCTGGCCTGGACCGTGCCGGGTCGCAAGCTCCGTCGCGGCGAACCGCTCCCCTTTCCGCAGCCCGTCGGTGCCTTGTGGGGACGGGAGATCGACGACGACCATCCTCCGGCGCCGGAACGGACCACGCGGTTCGTCGCGCCGTTGGAAGGCGAGTGGGGCGGTGCCATGGTGCGGGCGACCGGGATCCTGGGCGACGGAGTCGCCCGGCGCGTCGTGGGGATCGCAGACCACGCCGGTCATCTCGAGGGTCTTTCGCTCGCGGCCGGCGCGGCCGTCGTTGGCACCAATCGAGCGCCGTCCGGCTTGTGCTGGGCTTCCGACGTCGGCGACGACTACCTTCGCAGCGCCCTCGAGGCCGGCCTCGAGGTTGCGACCTTCACTGCGGCCACGAGCCGGGACCGCGGCTGAACCGCCGGGAACGAATTCGGGCCGCCGAACCGTTGGAATGAGGAACCCATGACCCTGTATACCGATGTCGCTCCGTAGTTTCTTCACCGCCGCCGTCGCCCTGGCGGTGCTTTCCGCCGCGTGCACATCCGGATCCACGGGGCCGTCGACCACCACCACGGCGGAGACACCATCCACGACGTCCTCCACCGCAGCCCCGTTCGAGGGCACCTCGTACGCCGGAACCGAGCCCGCCCCCGAGTTCATCGAGGGACTCGACTGGCTGAACACAGACCATCCGCTGACCCTGGCCGAGCTCAAAGGCAAGGTCGTGCTGTTGGACTTCTGGACCTATGGGTGCATCAACTGCATTCACATCATTCCCGACCTGAAACGACTCGAGTCCGAGTACCCGAACGAGCTGGTCGTGATCGGCGTCCATTCGGCGAAGTTCACCCAGGAGAGCGGGACCGAGAACATCCGCCAGATCATCCTGCGCTACGGCCTCGAGCATCCCGTGGTCAACGATCGTGACTTCCAGGTCTGGAGGACCTGGGGGGCCTCGGCCTGGCCGACCACCGTGCTCATCGATCCGGCCGGCAACATCGTCGGTGGCCGGTCCGGCGAGGGCGTCTACGAGGTGATGCAGCCCGTTATCGACTCTCTCGTCCGCGAGTTCGACGCCGACGGGCTGCTCGACCGGACGCCGCTGTCCTTCACCCTGGAAGGCAGTGCCGCCCTCAACACCGTGCTGTCGTATCCGGGCAAGGTCCTGGCGGACCTGGAGCGAGACCGCCTGTTCATCGCAGATACGGGACACCACCGGGTCGTCGCCGCCCGTATCTCGGACGGCACCGTATTCGGCGTCTACGGGAACGGAACGCAGGGATACGCCGACGGAGCAGCCCTCGAGGCACGCTTCGACCAGCCGCAAGGAATGGCGCTGTCGGCCGACGCCTCGACCCTCTACGTCGCCGATCTCGGCAACCACTCGATCCGCGCCGTGTCCCTCGACGACGGCATGGTCTCGACCGTTGCCGGCACTGGAGCACGCGGAGCATGGCCCCCGATCGGCGGCACGGCCGCCACGGTCGGTCTCCACTCGCCGTGGGCCCTCGAGCTCGACCCGGCGACGAACACGCTCTACGTCGCTATGGCCGGTTCGCATCAGATCTGGCGTCTGGATCTCGACACCGGTCTCATCGTCCCGTTTGCCGGGAATGCTCGCGAAAGCAACACCAACGGCCCCCTCCTCGAAGCCGAGCTGGCGCAACCGAGCGGTCTGGCGCTCGACGGTGCCGGTCGCCTCTACTTCGCCGACTCCGAATCGAGCTCTATCCGGTACGCAGAAACCAACCCGGCAGGCGTGGTCGGCCTTCTGGCCGGTCCCCCTGAAGGACCTTCCGGGCTCTTCGAATTCGGCGACGTCGACGGCACCGGTTCCGACGTTCGCCTTCAGCACCCGCTCGGTGTCGCGGTGTGGAACGGGCTCGTGTACTTCACCGACACGTACAACTCGAAGATCAAGGTCGCCGACCCGTCCTCCGGGGCCGTGTCCACGCTGTTCGGGTCGGATCCGGGGTGGCGCGATGGATCCGATCCCTTGTTCTACGAGCCCGGCGGTCTCGACATCGGCGGTGGACGGATCTTTGTCGCCGATACCAACAACCACTCGGTCCGGATCGTCGACCTCGTTACCGGCGAAGCCTCCACTCTCGTGCTGGCGGGCATCGAGCGGTTCATGCCGGCGGACGAGAACTACCGGGGAACCACACTCGACCTGGGAACGGTGACGCTCGGGGAAGGAACCGGCAGGATCGTGGTCGACGTCACCCTTCCCGCCGGTCACAAAGTCAACGACGACGCACCGTCCTCCGTGTCGTGGTCCGGCTCTGGGAGTGTCATCGATCTCGGACCGTCGGTCGAGATGAGCCTCACCGGCACCACCTTCCCGGTCGTGATCCCCATCACCACGCGTGTTGGCAGCTCGGCGCTGCAGGGTGACTTCACCCTCATCTGGTGCGCCGTCGACGCACAGAGCTTGTGCTTCATCGAGCAGTTCCGTGCGGTTGCGGCCGTCACCGTCGAGTCCGATGGCGCCGACGAGATCCGTATCGAGCATCAGATTCGCCTCCCGAGCCTCGACACCTGAGGAACCCACAGACCGGCGGTGGCGTCACAGCCTGGGAGAATGCGCCGAGCGATCGGAGAGGGCGGATGCAGCGGGCGCTGATGTTGGCGACGGCGGCAATGGTTCTGCTCGCTGCGTGCAGCGGCGGGGACGTCTCCGAGGCCGAATACGACCAAACGCTGACGGAGCTCGCCCTGGCTCAACAGGAGCTCGTGACGGCCCGCAACCGGATCGCAGAGCTCGAAGAGGACCTGCTCAAAGCCGCGGCGCAACCCGCCGACCTCACTGCTCGGCTCGAGGATCTGTTGCGGGAGTCCGGGGTGACACCGGATCCCGGCCTCGACCCGTTCGTGCAACTCAGCGACACGCTCCTCGACTTTCGCCGTCAGATCACCGAGACCATGGTCGAGCTGGAACGCCTGGCGGAAGCCGCCGAGCTGGATCCCGGAGCCGCCGAGCTGCACGACCGCCTCGATGCATACCTCAGTATCGTCGGGCTCTGGGCCGGCTCCTGGGACGGAGACGCACCACCTCCTGACGCAGCGATGCGCGATCTCATCGCCACTGCCAACCGGACGCTCGACATGGAGCTCGTGACGGCACTGGACGAGCTGATCGCCGCCGACGCGACCATTGCCGACCACCTCGTCTTCTTGCAACAGGTGGTCGATTGGGCCCATGCGGTGGCCGCCGGCGACCGTCCTCCCGGATGACAGGTTGCTAGTATGCTAGCGTACTAGCCGTGACCGACGAGACGAAACAGTTCAACGTGTACCTCCCGGTCGAGCTGATCCGACGGGTCAAACACGCCGCCATCGACGCTGGTTCGTCGCTCTCGTCTCTCGTCACGACGGCTCTCGAGGAGTACCTCGATCGACGCGAAGCGGAGGACAAGGCATGAGCGTACGGGGCATCGGGCACATCTACATCGAAACCCACAAC
>JBFIQU010000070.1:0-9556 GCA_041609395.1 Acidimicrobiia bacterium
GGCCGCCGGAAACCCGTGGCCCCCGAACTCGATCGGACCGGTCACGGCCGACCATCCGGCAGCGCAGTACTCCTGGTTCGCCTTGCGCTGTGCGTCGGGCAGCGTGACCGACCCGTCGTCGTGACGGACCGCTCCCTGCTCGTCGCCGATCCGGTTTGTGGGTGCGACCACTTCGGCCATGAACCGGGCGGCCTCGTCCAGGGCGGATGCCACCACGTCGGCATCGACGTGCTCGTAGGCAGGCAGCGACGTCAGGTGGTCGAGCGCGGCCGTGTGCCGAAGCGTGAAGAGCATGTCGGTGAGGGGCGCCCGGTAGTCAGACATGAGGTCTCAAACGTCGTCGCATCACCGGCATGCTACGACGTGTCCGGCGCGGTCCAACCCGCGCCGGTTACGCCTACGCCTCGTCGGCCATGTGCTTGACGACCATCGCGATCAGGAGGCCGACGAGCACGAGAAACAGCAGCTTCTTCATCGCCGTCCTTTCCGCGCCGGGGCCTCATGATACGTGGCCAACCGGCGGCTTGCGCATGGCACACTGGTGTCATGGATGCAGTCCAGGCCCGGTCCGACTTCGCGGCGTGGCACGCCGCCCGACCCGACAACTGGTACACCTCAGATCGGCACCTGCGGGCGCTGGTCGCCGCAACGCTGGATCCGGATCGCCGTTCGACTCTCGACGATCGAGCGACGGAGTTCGGCGGGGTGATCGCTACGCATGTTCCGGCCCTCGTCGAGCAGTACGAGGCTCCCCTTCGGTTGCCGGAGGCTGTTCCGTACGACGGAGCCGGCAATCCGGTGCACGAGATCCGGTTCGATGCTGCCTATCACCAAGCCGGCCGGATCATCTGGGGTTCGGGCGTCGTCGCCGACGCGGCGACCGCGGGGCGCTCCTACGAGATCGGAGTGCTGTCGTACCTCATCGCTCACGAGGGCGAGATGGGGCATGCGTGTCCCGTGGTGTGCTCGATCGGGCTCATCCGCAGCCTGCGGCGCCGGGCCGATGACGAAATCGCCGGCCGGTTTCTCCCGCCGCTGATCGAACGCGACTACGACATCGCGCACCGGGGAGCTCAGTTCCTGACCGAGGTCCAGGGTGGCAGCGACGTCGGTTCCAACGCGCTTCGCGCCGACCGGGTCGGGGACGGCACCTACCGCCTGACCGGGGAGAAGTGGTTCTGTTCGGTGGCCGACGCCGACCAGTTCCTGGTCACGGCACGTCCAGATCCCGACGTTTCCGGCACAGCGGGTCTGGGGTGCTTCGTCGTTCCCCGGCGCGTCGACGGCCGCCCCAACGGGTTCACCGTGCGCCGCTTGAAGGACAAGCTGGGGACGAGGGGGATGGCCTCGGCAGAGATCGATTTCGAGGACGCAATCGGATACCCGGTCGGCCCCGTCGAGGAGGGATTCAAGACTGCCGTCACCGCGATGCTGAACACGTCGCGCTGGCTCAATGCCGTCGGCGGATGCGGAATGCTCCGCAGGAGTTACGTGGAGGCTGGTTCCTACGCCCTTCACCGCAGGGCGTTCGGCTCCCCGATCGCGGCCTTCCCGCCGGTGCGCCGGCTCCTTGCCGGCCTGAAGGTCGAGTGGCTGGCCGCGCTCTACGGTACGTGGTGGCTCACCGGGCTCGACGAGGCCGTCGACACCGGAGCGGCCGGCAGTGACGAGGAGGGTCTGCATCGCTTCCTCGTGAACGCCAACAAGTACGTCGTGTCGGTCCGCACCACGGCAGCCGTACGTGATGCCATCGAGGTGCTGGGTGGAAACGGGGCCATCGAGACGTTCAGCGTGCTGCCCCGGCTGCTGCGGGACGCGGTGGTCTACGAACAGTGGGAGGGAACCCACAACGTGCTCGTCGCCCAGGTGCTCCGGGACCTCGGCAAGCTCGGCCTGGGGGCGATTGTGGTCGACCGGATCAGCCGCACCCTCAAAGGCATTACCCACCCCGAGTCGGCGGAGGCGGCCGACGCCGCACTGGCCGAACTCGAAGATCTGTCACGGCGCATCGAGCGGAGTTCCGTCGAGCCGGACTACGGAGCCCTGCATTTCCGTGGGCACCTGGAGCAGCTCATGCGGGTCGTGCAGGCGGCAGAGCTTCTCGCCGCGGGCGACGACCATGCCGATCACGAACTCGGTGCCGAGCTGCGAGCAGCCGCCGATCTGATGGTGCGGCTCGAGATGATCCCCGGCTACCGGGCCGACGACGATCCGCTGCTGCTGGAGCGGATCGATGCCGTGCTCGGCTCCGACGGCGTCGTTCAGGTCTGACGGCCACCCAAGCCATCGGGAGGGCTGTCCTCTTCCACGGCCTCTTGGATGATGTAGCCGACGATGCGCAGCGGCGTGGTGGTCAGGTGCACCAATCCCCCCAGGCCTTTGCCGACCGTCCGCGGCAGCTTGTCGAGGCGGGGGGCGCCGATGAACCCGCGCCGGGCGAAGTAGAGCCAGAGGCCGACCGCGGTTGTCGCCATGATGCCGAGCAGAATGAAATAGCCGACCCGCCATTCGAGCTCCGGGATGTTCACGAAATTCATGCCGTAGATACCGGCCATCAACGACAGCGGCAGGAGGATGGCGCTGAACACCGTCAGCACCTTCATCACCTGGTTCATGTTCTCGGCGACGGCGGACCGGTAGGTGTCGAGGACGGAAGCCAGCAGAACCCGCGCCGACTCCAGTGACTCGACGATGCGGCGCTGGTCGTCGTAGACGCTGGCGAACTGCCCTTGCGCTGCGGGGTCGATGGGATCGAAGCGGCTCGTGGCGAGGCGAGCGAACACATCTCGCTGCGGCGCCGTGATCCGCCGCAACACGACGGCGTCGCGGCGAAGTGACTGTATGTCGCCGAGTACGACCGGGTCGGCCAGAGCGGCCGGTTCCTCGAGATCCTCGATGCGGCCGTCGAGCGCGTCGAGAAGCGGGAGGTAACGCCGGCTGCTGATCTCCGCCAGGTGCGCTGCCAGCCTGCCCGGATTGGCGGTGTACTCGGTCGGCATCTCGCCGAGCTGGTCGATGGTCCACTCCACGGCAGGCACGTCGCCGGCGTGGACCGTCAGCAGGAAGCGGGCGCCGATGGCCATGTCGATCTCGACGGTGTGGAGGCGATCGGTAGCGGTGCCCAACCCGTGGAAGACGGCGAAGACGTAGTCGTCGTACGGATCGAGCTTGGGATACTCGCTGGGATCGAGCATGTCGTCGAGGGTCCGGGCCGAGAGGCCGAGGAACCGTCCCAGACGGGCGATCTCGGCCCGGCTGGGATCGGCGACATCGATCCAGATCCATGCCGCATCGCGATACGCCGACTCCATCTCGGCCGGGTCGGCCGGTACGAGTATCTCGCCACCCTGAGGGAGAACCATCATTCGCTGCATAGAGAACGATTATCCGGCCGCAAGGCCCCGGGATGGGGTATTTGCGTCGAGCTGGCGGTTGCGGTGCGCCCGGGTACTCTGGACGGCGGATGGACGCTTCCCGCTTCGCCCGGTACGCCTGGGCGGTACTCGGCTACAACCTCGCCGTCATTCTCGGCGGCGTGGTCGTGCGCGCCACCGGATCGGGGGCAGGCTGCGGATCGAACTGGCCGACGTGCGACGGTGAACTCGTTCCGTTCTTCGAGGACTCCGCCACCACCATCGAGTATCTCCATCGGGTCACCTCGGCGCTCGCCGGCTTCGCCGTCCTCGTGCTGGCTATCTGGGCGTGGCGTCGTTTCGGGCGCAATACCCCGGTGCGCCGCACGGCGCTGGCGTCGCTCGGATTCATCATTCTCGAAGGTCTCATCGGCGCAGCCCTCGTGCTGTTCGAGTGGGTCGACGAGGACCGGTCGATGGGGCGGGTCGTCGCCGACGGGGTCCATCTCGGAAACACGTTCCTGCTCGTGGGAGCTCTGGCATTGACGGCGTGGTTTGCCTCCGGAGGCCGGCCGTTTCGCCGTGCGCAGAACCCCGCCGCGTTCCGGCTCCTGGCGATCGGTCTCGTCGGTCTCGTGGTGACCGGGGCGCTCGGTGCCATCGTCGCCCTCGGTGACACCCTGTTTCCGGAAGCGAGCGTCTCGGCCACGTTCGACAACAGCTCCCACTATCTCGTTCGCATGCGCATCGTGCATCCCGTCGTTGCCGTGGTCACCGGGCTGTATCTCGCCGTCGTTGCTCGCCGCCTCAGCGGGGCGACGGGGGAGCGGGCCACCGAATTGCTCGGCGCGGCGATCGTGGGCCTGGTTGCTGCCCAGCTGTCGCTGGGGTTCGTCAACGTTGCGCTGAGGGCGCCGTTGTGGATGCAGTTGGTGCATCTGCTGCTGGCGCACGCAGTGTGGATCGCGGTGCTCCTCTTCGCGGCCTCCCTGCTCGCCGTCGGCTCGCTACGCCGGGCGGAAGCCGGTGGAGTGGCGGTGGGGTGAGCAGCGTCCCTCGCATCACCGACCCGGCCGCGCGCACGCCCGGGTTCGCGGCCCGGATCGGGCGGTACGTCGCCCTGGCCAAGCCGCGGATCATCGAACTGCTGCTCGTCACGACCGTTCCGTCGATGGTCCTCGCCGCTGGGGGATGGCCGGGAACCTGGCTCGTGATCGGAACCCTCGCCGGCGGAGCGCTGTCGGCCGGAGGGGCCAATGCGATCAACAACTTCGTGGATCGGGACGTGGACGCCGCCATGCGCCGCACGGCGCGACGGCCCCTGCCCCGGGATCACGTTGCAGCGTCGCATGCATTGGTGTTCGGCGTTGCGCTCGGGGCCGCCGGGTTTGCGTGGCTGTGGCTCGTCGCCAACCTGCTGGCGGCGTCGATCGCCACTGCAGCCCTGCTGTTCTACGTCTTCGTCTACACCCTCTACCTGAAGCGGACGTCGGCGCAGAACATCGTGATCGGCGGAGCCGCCGGAGCCGCTCCGGCGCTCGTCGGTTGGGCCGCAGTGACGGGATCGCTGGCCCTCCCGGCGTGGGTCCTCTTCGCCGTTGTGTTCTTCTGGACACCGCCGCACTTCTGGGCGCTGGCGCTCCGCTATCACGACGACTATCGGAGAGCGGGTATCCCGATGCTTCCGGTCGTCGCCGGACGCGAACTCACCCGTCGCCACATCGTGCTGTATTCGATGCTGCTGTTCGGTGTCACCCTGCTGCTGTTCCCGGCGGTTCCGATGGGGTGGATCTATCTCGTTGCAGCACTGGTCCTGGGCCTTGGTTTCATCGGCGGTGCGGTGCGTCTCGTACGGCGTCCGGACACCGCCATGCAGTTGTTCCGCTTTTCGAACGTCTACCTGTCGTTGCTGTTTGCCGCAGTCGCCGCAGACGTGCTGGTGGGCTGACGACCGGCTGCCATCGACCACCCGATGACCGCCAGGCCGGCGGCGAACGCCAATGAGATCGCCGCAATGACGTAGTGAACGACGAGGAACGACAGAGACCGATCGTCGGTCACGAGGTTGCGAATTCGGTTGAGCCAGACGAACGCAGTCCATCCGGATGCAGCGAGGATGAAGAGACCGCGGCGTTTCGAACTCATGGCCGGGGAGCGTAACCGTCCTTCTGTGCTCTGCGAAGATGGGCCCATGGATCTCAGTCTTCTCGACGTCGTGGTGCTCGGAGCCGGTGTCGGCGCCATCCTGATCGGGGCGGCGGGCATCGTCGCCGCCGAGAGTCGATCACCGGCGCGGCTCGACACCGTGTGGACGATGCTCACCGCCGCCGGACTCGTCGTGCTCGTCGTCGCCGTCGTCGGCCGGGTCACGTAATCCTCGAAAACGACCGCAGGTAGGCTGGGACGATGCTCGGGGCCATCTCCTACAAGCCCATTCCGATTCTCGAACTCGGGCCGTTGAACCTGTCGTTGCACGGTGTGTTCGCCGGTCTGGGGTTCGCCGCCGGCGCCTGGCTGATGGTGCGCGAGGCGCGCCGGCGCGGCTTCGACGCCGAGCAGGTGCTCTCGGCGCTCACCTGGGCGCTCGTCGGCGCCATCATCGGTGCCCGGGTGTTCACGATCCCGGCGCACATCGGCAACCCGGGCTACGGATTCGGCGACATCATCGACATCGCAGGGGACTACTCGATCCTGGGCGGTTTCGCCGGCGGCATCATCGTCGGTCTGTGGCGGGCGCGGATGCTCGGTTTCCCGCTGCTTCCGGCCCTCGACATGGCGTCACCCGGGCTGGCCATCGGAACCGTCATCGGCCGGATCGGCGACCTCGCCATCGTCGAACATCTCGGGTCGGAGACGAGCTTCTTTCTGGGGTACACGATCAAAGCGGGATACGACGTCGCCCCCCAGCACGACGTTCTCGAATGCGCGGTCGGTGTGTGTGGGACCTACCACCACACCGGCCTCTACGACCTGCTCGGCGCGGCCGTCCTGCTCGGTGCGCTGTACGTCCTCAGGTCTCGCTGGTCGGGCCGCCGCTACGGCCAGCTGTTCGCCGTCTGGGCCGTGTGGTACGGCGTGCAACGCTTCCTCATCGACTTCGCCCGGCTCGATGCCGCCGAGGGCACGAGCGGCGCAGTGGCCGATCAGGTCATGGGTCCGTTCACCGGGAGTCAGTGGGGGGCTCTGGGCGCCGCCCTGCTCGGGGTGGTGCTGTGGCGCTGGTTTGCTCGCGGCAAGGTGGTGACGGCCGAACACGACCTCGAACTCGGTGCCGAGCCGCTCGATCCGGCGGGAGCGGCGACCGCGCCGTGACCTACCCGGTCGACGTCGCGCCCATTCGCGAAGATGAGACGTTCGATCGTGAACGCGTCGCCGCCTACCTGCACGCGAACCTCCCCGACGTCGGCGATCGACCCATCACGTTCCTCCAGTTTCCCGGCGGGAAGGCGAACCTGACGTATCTCGCCCGTGTCGGCGACGATCTCGAACTGGTGCTGCGGCGTCCTCCGCTGGGGCCGGTGGCGCCGGGGAGCCACGACATGGCGCGGGAGTACTCGGTCCTGGCGCGCCTGTGGGAGGTCTTCCCGAAAGCGCCGCGGGCCTACCTGTTGTGCACCGACGAGGAGGTCATGGGGAAGCCGTTCTTCGTGATGGAACGGCGGCGAGGAATCGTCATCCGGGAGGCGTGGCCCCCGGGCTTCGGCGACGAGACGCGGCGCCGCACTGCGGTCGACCTGGTCGACACGCTCGCCGCCCTTCACCTCGTCGACTACGAGTCGCTGGGCCTCGCCGATCTGGGACGGCCCGAAGGGTTCGTGGCGCGGCAGGTCGCCGGATGGACGAAACGGTGGCACCTGGCCAAGGAACACGATCTGGCGGCCATGGACGAGCTCGGTTCGTATCTCGAAGCCAATGTTCCCGAGCCGCAGCGTGCGGTGCTGCTCCACAACGACTTCAAGCTCGACAACACGATGGTGCGCGTCGACGGCACGCTCGAAGCCGTCTTCGACTGGGACATGGCGACGCTGGGCGATCCTCTCGTCGACCTCGGCACGGCGCTCGCATACTGGGCGGACCCCGACGACGCCACCTTCCTCATCTTCGGGGACAGCGTGGTCTCCCTCTCTCCCTACCTGAGCCGCGACGACGTCGCGGCACGCTATGCCGGGCGTACGGGTTTCGATGTGTCCACTCTCGATTTCTATGTCGCCCTGGCCATGTACCGCCTCACGGTGATCATCCAGCAGATCTACATCCGGTACGTGCGCGGCCAGACGCGGGACGAACGGTTCGCCGGGCTCGGGGCCGTCGTACCGGCGCTGGCCGAGGCCGGGCTCGCCGGTGTTACCTGACGGACTCAGATTGCGGTGACGCGGCCACGCTGCGTGATTTTTCCCTGGACGGATCGGGTCGAGCCCGGTAAGGTCGGTGCTCACATGGCACCGACGTTCACGTTTGCGTATTTTTTTACCGGGACCAGAGCCCCGGGCCGAATGCGCTGAGGACCACGCCACCACAGACCAGACGCCCGGAGCACAGCTCCGGGTTTTTCTTTTTCCGGGGCGGCGGACCGGGGGAAAGAGGCAGGAGATGACCGAAAAACCGACGCTCAAGAGTCACCGCAAACCGGGAGTCGACACGACGCTCGTCGACGTGGCGACGGTCCGTTTCGGTGACGGCTCATATCCGGTCATCGCGGGTCCCAGCTGCATCGAGTCGGAGGACCAGATGATGCAGGCCGCCGGGCTCGCCGCCCGCCGCGGAGCCTCGATGCTGCAGGGTGGGGCGTTCCTGCCACAGTCGTCCCCGTATTCGTTCCAGGGCCTCGGGGAGGAGGCGCTCTGGATCCTCGAGAAGACGGGCCACATCACCGGTCTGCCCACGATGACCGAGGTGACCGACCCCAACGACGTCGAACTGGTGGCGCGTCATGTCGACATGCTCATGGTCGGCTCCGACAACATGCAGAACTTCACGTTGCTCGTCGCCGTCGGTGGAAGTGGCAAACCGGTCATGCTGAAGCGGGGACCTTCGGCGACCATCGACGAGTGGCTCCTGGCCGCCGAGTACATCCTGAATGAGGGCAACCCGAACGTCGTCTTGTGCGAACGCGGAATCCGTACCTTCGAGACCCGGACCCGGAACACGCTCGACATCAGCGCGATACCGGTCGTGCAACGCCTCAGCCACCTTCCGGTGATCGTCGACCCGAGCCACGCCTCCGGGGTCAGCGATCTCATCATTCCGCTGGCGCTTGCCGGCAGGGCCGTCGGAGCCGACGGCATGATGGTCGAGGTTCATCCCGATCCGGAGAATGCGATATGCGAAGGCCCGCAGCAGCTGGGTCCGGACGGGTTCGGAGCGCTCATGGAGGCACTCGGTGTTCCGTCCATGCGTGATGAGATCGACCGGATCGATCGAGAGCTGGTCCGGTTGGTCGCGCAGCGGCTCGATCTCTCGGTCGACATCGGCCGCATGAAGGCGGCCCAGGGACTTCCGCTGCGGTCCCCGGAGCGAGAGGCGGAGCTGATCGAAGAGGCCAAGGCGGACGCCGCCCGGTGGGGCGTCGATCCCGAGTACGCCGAGCAGCTCTTCATGCTGATCCTCCAGCACTCCCGCGCCGCCCAACGCCGGAGCATCGATGCCCGCGAGGAGATCCCACGGCAGTAGCCTCGAAGCCGATGACATTCTCCACGTTGTCCGCCGGTCTGATCGGCGACGGGCTCGGTTCCATCGAGCTGCGGCGGCCGGAGCGACTGAACGCCATGAACATCGCCATGCTGGAGGAGCTGGCTTCCGCAGCAGATGTCATGAACCAGGCCGGTGCCCGTGTGGTGGTCGTTTCCGGATCGGGCCGCAGCTTCTGCGCCGGCGCCGACCTCGACGAAGACTGGACCGGAGGCGGTGATCCCGTCGCGCAGGACCGGATCCTCCGACTCGGCGGTGAGATGGCCGGGGCCATCAGAACCATGGACGCCGTGACCGTTGCCGCGGTGCGAGGTCGCATCGTGGGGGGCGGAGTGGTTCTGGCAGCGTCGTGCGATCTGCGCGTGGCGGCCGACGACGCCATCTTCTCGATTCCGGAGGTCGACCTCGGTATTCCGCTGGGGTGGGGCGGCGTTCCTGCGCTGGTCGCGCAAATCGGTCCGGTGCGAGCCGCCGAGCTGATCTTGACCTGCCGGGAGTTCGATGCGGACGAAGCC
>JBFIQU010000071.1:0-9552 GCA_041609395.1 Acidimicrobiia bacterium
GTGCTGCATCACTGCGTACTCCGCGTCCGACAGGCGCGCTCGCTTACGAATCAGTTCCCGCGGAACGGCGAGCTTGCCCACGTCGTGGATGAGTGCCGCCCACCGGACTCGCTCCATGCGGGTGGGCCCGAACCCCATCTCCTCAGCGATCATCTGCGCGAAGTACGCCACCCGCTCGGTGTGGCCGCGCGTATAGAGATCCTTTGCCTCGAGAGCTTTGATGAACCCGCGCAGCGTCGCTTCCTGCGCCTCACGAAGCTGGCCGTACGACGCGAAGGTCATATGCCCGACGAAGAAGGCCGTGAATATCAGCGGAAGTGTCACCGGGCCGACGAAGTAGTACGTGACACCGAGCAGGCCGCCGAGGAATCCCATGCCCAGGTGGGGCAGGTGGTTGGCGGCCATCCGCGACCAGGGGCGCATGTCGCGGCGTTGAAACACCCTCTTGACCACCCACGCAACGATGGTGAGGTTGACGGCGCCGTAGACGCTCGACGCCACGGCCGACCCAACGGCAACCCGCCAGATCGAGCCCCGAGTGATCACCGCCGGGAGGAACGCCTCCAGCACGTACGTCGCCACCGTGGCGGTGAGCACGATCTGCCCGAAGTTCGCCATCGGCTGGAACCATTGCCGTTGCGAGATGTTGCGAGGATGGAGGAACGCCATACCACCCATGACGGCCACACCGAGGGTGGCGCTTCCGCTCCCGAAGATCACGGCGGCCGTCAGGGCAACCATCACCGACGGGCTGACCATGAGGTGGTCGTTGATCTCGACAGATCGCCATTCGAAGTACACGAAGCCGGCGGCGAACAGAGCCCACAGCCAGAACGGTCGGGGGAAGGTCTGGACCCGGAACAGCAGGGCGAGCACCGCGAATCCGGCGACGACGAGTGCCGCCGCGATGGTGATCATGCGAACTCTGCGCTGTCTCAGGACTTCGTTCATGCAGACCTTGGAAGTCGGTATAGAGCGCCCAGGCGACCTTCCGTCCGGTCCGTTATCCGATCCGGTACGTTGCCGCACCGGCCAACAGGGCGGCAGCAAGGCTGCCCAGTGTCAACGCGACTCGTTTCAGCGTGCTCATCAGTGAGATAACTCCTCAACAGAATTGGCTCGGCACCGGCTCCGCTAATGGCCGGGTCGGCATATCCGCTTCGCTGAGGGGGGTCTCGCTATTCGACTTCGAGCCGCCTGGGCGTCTCCCTCGTCGCTCCGACTCGCGTCGAAGCAAACCTAAGTTGTCATGCATGAGGCGGCCCCACATCCCCCGCCCTACCTCAGGGGCACCGGTCCGGATGTAAGCGCAAACATCCGTCCCGCCACCGCGCCGCTCGTCGAGCTGCGCAGACATCAACCTAAAGCGCCGCTCGGAAGGCCGCAAGCGGTTTTCGCGAATTATCTGGGAATCATTCCCAGACAGCTCCGTCCTACATAGCCGCGCCGAACCCTGGAACGGCCCGGGGACCGGCTACTCTGCGCGGCACATGAATTTCCGGGAACTCGAAGAAACGCTGTGCCGGCTTCCCTCGGTCGATGCCGTGCGTGTCGTCGCCGACAACGACCGCATCGCCGAAGTCCACGTCCTGTCGTCCCCGAACAAGTCTCCGAAGCAGGTGGTGCGGGACATCCAGTCGCTCGCCATGGCGCGCTTCGGATCGAGCATCGACCGGCGGGTCATCTCGGTCGTGCAGATAACCCCGGAGATGGCACAACAAGTTGGCGGAGGAGAGCGGGCCCAGATCCTCGGCATACGCGAGGAACCGGAGGGCAGCCGAACATCGATCACCGTCACCCTGGGCTGGCAGGGCGATCAATACAGCGGAACCGCCAGCGGTCCCGCGGTCGCCTCCGCCCGAATGCGTCTCGTCGGGGAGGCGACGTTGCGGGCGCTCGAGGAAGTCCTCGGCGGCGGACAGCCCCTGGCGCTCGACGCCATCGGTGCACCCGCCGTCGGCATGCGCAACGTGATCGTTGCCGTCGTTGTGAGCACCTCGACCGGCGAGGAGGCGCTGTCGGTGGGATCGTCGATGTCGAACACCGATCAGGACGAGGGCGCCGTCAGGGCCGTTCTCGATGCGCTGAACCGCCGCATTCCGCAACTCACCCGGTGAGCGATTCCCTCGTTCCGGCGCGCACCGCCGTCACAACCGGAGATATCGCAGTCAGCCCGCACGAGCTGGCGACCCAGGCAGCCCTGGAGATCATGGCGGCAGGCGGCAACGCAATCGACGGTGCCGTCGCCCTCAACGCCGTGATGGGTGTCGTTGCTCCCGATACCTGCGGCGTCGGAGGCGATCTCTTTGCGCTGGTGTGGCAACCGGAAATGGGAACGCCGGCGGCCCTCAACTCCTCCGGCCGTGCCGGACATGGCGCCGACGCCTCCGTCCTCAGCAGCGAAGGGCTGGCTTCGATCCCAGCCGGCGACCCGCACTCGGTGACCGTGCCCGGGTGCGTCGATGGCTGGGAAGCGCTCCTGGCGCGCTTCGGCACGATGCCGCTGGCGAGGATCCTCGAACCCGCAATCCGCATCGCCGGTGGTTTCCCGGTGTCCACCGAACTCGCGGCGTCGCTGCACCGGCTGCAGCCGCGGCTTGAAGACCAGGCCTCGGCGTTCGAGTTGTATCCGGACGGACGGACGCCACGTGCCGGTGAGGTCATCACGAGGCCGGCGCTGGAGTCGACGCTGCGTGAGCTGGCAGCAGGAGGGCGTTCCGCCTTCTACGCCGGCCGTGCCGGTGCGGCCATGACGGAGGCAACCCGCGGCATCCTCACCGCCGACGACCTCGCCACCCCGCAAGCAGATTGGATCGAGCCGCTGGGCCTCCCGCTGTTCGATCGGGTGGCGTGGACCATCCCCCCCAACTCGCAGGGGTATCTGACGCTCGCCACGCTCGGCATTTTCGAACGCCTGGAGGCACCGCGGGAGATGACGTCGGAGTACGTCCACCTCCTCATCGAAGCGTACCGGTCCGTGGCCTGGGAGCGCGACCTGCTGCTCGCCGATCCCGACTTCATGAAGATGAAACCCGCCGACCTCGTGGCGCCGGATCGGCTTGCGTCGGCTGCGGCCGGGGTCGATCTACAGCAGGCGGGATCCTGGCCGGGCCCCGACCACAACGACGGCGGCACCGCCTACATGTGCACGGCTGATCGCCACGGAACGGCGGTGTCGTTGATCCAGTCGAATTTCCACGGTATCGGCAGCGGCATCAGCGCCGGCGACACCGGTGTCTGGCTGCACAACCGCGGTGCCGGGTTCTCGCTCGTCGCCGGGCACCCGAATGAGCTGGCGCCGGGAAAGCGCCCCCTCCACACGCTGGCACCCACCCTGTGGACGTCGGATGGAACATGGGAGCTGATCCTCGGGACCCGGGGCGGCCATCAGCAGCCGCAGCTGCTCGCCCAATGGGCGGCCCACCATTTCTATCTCGGTTCCTCGATCGCAGCCGCCCAGGCAGCGCCCCGATGGACCATGACGGAGTTCGGAGCCGGGACCCGGTCGCGAATCAATGTCGAAAACCGGGTGCCGGATCGAATCGTCGCCGAACTTCGGCATCGCGGGCATGTCGTCACCGTCACCGAACGCAGCTGGGAACCGGGGTGGGGCCCCATCAGCAGCATCCGCAACGACGGCGGAACGAAGCACGGTGCCGCCGATCCGCGCATCTCAACCGCCGCGGCAGCGGGGCGGTGATCAGTCGCTCGGACGGTCTCCGGCGCGTACCCGAAGCTGGCCGCAGGCTGCGTCAATGTCACGCCCCCGCGTGTCGCGCAGGGTTGCGTTGACTCCCGCCGCCGCCAGTTCGGAGATGAATGCTGCGATCTCCGTGTCCTCAGGGCGCTGCATGACGGTCAACGGCGTTGGGTTCATGGGGATCACGTTGACGTGCGCCCGCAGCTCGCGTGCGATCGCCGCCAGGCCCCGCGCCTGGGTCGCGTCGTCGTTCACCCCGGCCATGAGCGTCCATTCCAGGGAGATACGACGCCCCTTGCGCTCGAAGAAGTAGTGGCACGCATCGACCAGATCGGAGATCGGATATCGCTTGTTGAGCGGCACGAGCTCGGTACGGAGATCGTCGTCGGCAGCGTGGAGCGAGAGAGCGAGATTCACAGCCCACGGCTCCTCCGCAAGTCGTCTGATGCCCGGCACGACGCCGACCGTCGAAACCGTGACCGCGCGCGCCGACATCCCCGCCACCTCGATCATGCGTCGCAGCGACTCGCGAACGTGTTCGTAGTTCGCCAGCGGCTCCCCCATTCCCATGAACACCACATTGGTGACGCGTGCCGGCGACCCGCGGAGAGGATTGCTGCGCAGATAGGCATTGGCGTAGGCAACCTGCGCAAAGATCTCACCGGCGTCGAGGTGGCGCTCGAACCCGAACTGTCCCGTTGCACAAAAGGTACAGGCCATCGCACAGCCGGCCTGGCTCGAGATACACAGGGTCGTTCGCCGCGGGTACCCCATGAGCACCATCTCGATCGACGCCGCGTCGGGTGTTCGCATGAGCCATTTACGAGTTGCCCCGCCGTCGGCCGATTGCTCGAGCTCAACCGCAAACGGCCACAATCGGACGGCCAGCTCGTCCCGCAGCGACGCGGGGAGGTTGGTCATTTCTTCGGCGCGAAGCACCGGGGTCCGGTACAGCCACTCTTCCAGCTGGGCTGCGCGGTACGGCGGCTGGCCCGGAATGAGCGCCGCCAGCTCTTCCGGAGGGGTCAGATAGGGCACGGGAGAGATCGTACGCGCCGTCAGCGGGAGAGTTCGCCGGCTGCGGCGATCCACTCCGCCGCCAGGTCGTCTGACACACCGGCGATCTCCGCTATGGCGGCCGCGTCGGCAGCGGCGAGCGCCGCGAACGAGGCGATCCCCGACTCGGTGAGCCGGCCTGCGTAGACAGGTCCGATGCCGTGGATCTCGGTGAGATCGTCGGCGGCGGTATCGGGCCTGACCGCGGCCCGTCCCGGTTCCGCGACACGAAACGGAGGGGCCGGACCATCGAGGTGCTGTGGCTCAGGGACGAGCCGATTCTTGACGAAGGCGGCTACCGCAGCAGCGGCGGCCGCCACCCCGGCGATCTGGAGAATCCGCTTCAGGGCTGACATACCCAGTGTCCCCATGCTCCGTCGCGGTGCCCGTGACGAATCGAGTAGTCGACGAGCCAGGCGGCGGAGGCGACGTTTGCTTCCGGGTCGTACACGCTGGCGCCGGCGAAACCGGCCCCCTCGCTCGACCATGCCCAGGTACCGGGCATGAACTGGAACAGACCGGCAGCTCCCGAGTACCGATTCGTGGCGAGCGGGTCGCCGTTGCTCTCACATTTCATGACCGACAGGGCTTCGTCGACACGGTCGGCCGGGAAGTATCGGGCTACGAGCGGGCGCCACTCCTCGACATTGCGGGCTCCCCCTTCGACGGCCGTCGTCGTCGTCGTTGATTCGCCGGCGCTCTCGTCCCCGGCGGTAGTGGTCGTGGTGGTCGTCGCCGGCGGAGCCGTGGTCGTCGTCGCCGGCGGAGCCGTGGTCGTGGTCGCCGGAGGCCGCGTTGTCGTCGTCGTGGTTGTGGTCCGGCGGGGCCTGGTGGTGGTGGTCGTCGTCGGAGGTGGTGCCGTGGTCGTCGTCGTGGTCGTGGTGGTGGCCCACACGACGGCAAGCTCGGGATCACCGATGGCGTCGGGACCCGCCGCATACCCGGGCTGAAGCGGCGCCGTGCGGTCCCCGAGGTCGACGTTGTAGTCGAGCGCCGCGGCCAGAACGAATGCGGATGCTCTCGCCGACGGCTCGGCGAGACCGATCGGCGTCGACTGCACCCCGGAGGATGGACCGTGCCCGACCGCGCTGAACGCGGCGAAACCTCCAACCGCAATGATGATGACCACGATCCAGCTCGAACGGGCGAGCGACCGTAAGAATCGCACGTGCTTCTCCGCCTCTCGTCGCACCGTCGGGTGCGCCCTCAAGAGTCCCGGCGAGAGTAGGTCTCGTGGGGCTGCGAGGCAAGCTCCGAACTGGAAAGATATGTCACGGCTGGGAGCGGTTCCGGGCTCGCTCTAGCATCGGCGACCCGGCAAGGAGCACGATGAAGGTCGACTTCTATCTCCCCCCGACCGCACCCGGTGACGTGGCGCAGCTGGCCGAGCGAGCCGAGCGACTCGGCTACGACGGCATCTTCTCGGCCGACACATCCCACGATCCGTTCTTCCCTCTTCTGATCGCCGCTCAGTCGACCACCTCCGTCGATCTGGGCACGGCGATTGCGGTTGCGTTCGCCCGGTCTCCGATGACCGTTGCACAGACCGCGTGGGACCTGGCTGCGTATTCCGAGGGACGGTTCCTTCTCGGTCTGGGGACACAGATCCGCGCCCACATCACCCGCCGGTTCTCGATGCCGTGGGGAAAGCCGGGCCCGCAGATGCGGGAGTACATCGGGGCGCTGCGCGCTATCTGGGACTGCTGGCAGAACGGCACACCGTTGCGTTTCAAGGGCGACTACTACCAGTTCTCGCTCATGACCCCCTTCTTCAACCCGGGACCGATCAAGCACCCCGAGGTTCCCGTCTACATCGCCGGCGTCGGCGAATACATGGCGCGACTGGCGGGCGAGGTGTGCCAGGGGTTCCATGCACATCCGTTCCATACGGTGAGGTACCTCGACGAGGTGGTGCTTCCCAACATGCACCAGGGCGCGGAGCGAGCGGGCCGGACGCTGGCCGACATCGAGCGGGTCGTGACCGTGTTCGTCGTCACCGGCCGTGACGAGGCCGAGCAGAAGGCCGCCGCCGACGCCGTTCGCATGCAGATCGCCTTCTACGCGTCAACGCCTGCGTATGCCGGAGTGCTCGATCTCCACGATTGGGACTTCGGCCCGGAGCTCACGGCGATGTCAAAGCGAGGGGAATGGGCGGAGATGGCTGCGGTCATCACCGACGACGTGCTGGAGGCCGTTGCCGTGGTGGCGCCCCCCGACGAGGTGGGCGCCCGGATCCGGGAGCGGTACGCGGGCCGCATCGACCGGATCGGCTACTACACGATGGTCCCCATGAGCCTCGACGACGAGGGGTGGGCGGCGCTGATCGCGGAGACGAAGGGCTAGGGGCAAGCAGGGAGTAGTTTGGGGCCGTGATTCCCTTTCGCCATCCCCCACGCACCGCACCGGAATTCGAGACCCTGAAGGGCTTTCTCGACGAGCACCGGTCGATCGTGTTGTGGAAACTCGAAGGCCTGACGAAAGAGCAGGCGACTCAGGCGGTCGTGCCGTCGGGCACGAACCTGCTGGGGATCGTCAAGCACCTCGCCTGGGTCGAACGCTATTGGTTCTGCAGCTTCATCGGTGGCCGGGACATCGAGTTCCCCTGGAGTGAGGACGATCCGGACGCCGACTTCCGCATCGAGCCGGAAGACACCGTCGATTCGATATCACGGCTCTATTCGCAGGCCGTGGCCGAGGCCGATGACGTGATTGCAGCCGCCGAGAGCCTGGACGTCACCGGGGACACGGGACGAGGCCCTCGCTCGCTGCGCTGGGTCTTGACCCACATGATCGACGAAACGGCCCGGCATGCCGGCCACATGGACATCGTCAGGGAGCTCGTCGACGGGACCACCGGCTACCTCCCCGATTAGTCCGCAGCCACCTCCGTCGTGACCTTGGCTGCGTGCCCCTTGGCGCGAACGTTGTACCAGGCATGTTCGACGAGACCGCCGGCGACCACGATCGTGGAGCGGATGAGACCCTCGTATTCCTTGCCGTAGTTCTTCTTGATGCCCCATGCTCCGTACGCCTCGGCCATGGAGTGATCGGTATCGGCGAGAAGCGGGAACGGCAGTCCGTGCTCGTCACGGAACCGGACGAGTCGCTCCACCGGATCGGGGCTCACGCCCAGGATCTCATAGCCGGCATCTCGAAACGCGGCGTAGTTGTCACGGAAGTCGCACGATTCCGTCGTGCATCCGGGGGTGAATGCCTTCGGATAGAAGTAGATGACGACCTTGTCGAAATCGCTCAGCGAGCGCTCCGAGCCATCGTCGGCGGGCAATGTGAAGCCGGGAGCTGCGTCGCCGGGAGAAAGTCTCATGGGGGCCAAGCTAATCGCTAGCCGGTGGCTAGTCCTTCCGAACAAATCGCTTTAGTCATGATGACTACTTTCCGTTACATACATCAGCACCCTGAGTGTTGGAGAGAGGGAAAGCCGTTGTTGAGACTGTGGATCTTCATGAAGACGCTGATCGATGAGGAGCGCGGCGCACAGCTGCTCGAGTACGGCGTCTTGGCCGTCCTGATCGCAGCCGCCGCCGTGGTCGTTCTGTCCCTTCTGGGCCAGACCACCGCCGGCAACTTCCAGGCCGTAAACCCCGGATTCGAGGGCTGATACTGCGCCCTCGGGCGACCCGAGAGCGGTCTCAGGCGAGCAGGTCGAACTCGATCTCGTCGATATCTCGCGCCCCGCACAGTGCCATTGCTCGCGCCAGTTCGGCTTGAAACCCGGAAAGCACACCCAGCACACCGTCCTCGCCGTTTGCAGCGAGGCCCCACAACACCGGCCGCCCCAGCAGCACGAGGTCGGCGCCGAGTGCGAGGGCTTTCACGACGTCGGTTCCGCGACGGATCCCACCGTCTACCGCCACTACCCCGCGGTCCGAGACCGCGGCGACGACATCGGACAGGGCGTCTGCTGTCGCCAAGGCCGAGTCGAGTTGGCGGCCACCGTGGTTCGATACCACGACCCCGGCTGCTCCGGATTCGATGGCCGCAACGGCATCGTCACCCCGCAGCACCCCCTTGACGACAACCGGCAGCGTCGTGATCGACCGAATCCACTCGATGTCGCCGAACGAGATCGAAGGGTCGAATTCGTGACCGGCGTACGCAGCGAGCGAGGAACCCGAGACGTGCGGAGTCCCGGCACCCAGATTCGCCATCGTCAGACCGGCAGGAAGATCGAAGTCGTTGTGCTCGTCGCGCGGCCGTCGACCCAGAACGGGAGCATCAACCGTGAACACGACTGCTCCGTATCCTGCGGCCTCGGCTCGCCGGATCAGGTCGGCCGTGAGTTCCCGATCGCGGTGGACGTAGAGCTGGAACCACCGGGTACCCGCCGGAGCAGCGGAAGCCACGTCTTCCAGCATCGTGGTCGCCATCGTCGAGACGACCATCAGCGTGCCGGCCCCGGCAGCCGCCCGCGCCGTAGCGATCTCCCCGTCGGGATGGGCGAGCCGCTGGTAGGCCGTCGGCGCGACAGCGACGGGCATCGAGAGTTCGGCGCCGAGCACCTCGGCCCCCGTCGAGACGTGCGAGACGTCACGCAGCACACGCGGCCGGAGGCGAATTCGAGACCAGGCCGCAACGTTGTCCGCCACCGTGTGCTCGTCATCCGCGCCACCGGCGTAGTAGTCAAAAGCTGCCGAATGCATGGCAGCTCTGGCGGCCGCCTCGAGCCGCTCGAGATCGAGTCCGGACCTATCCGTCATAAAGCGATACGCTACCCACATGGCGCCGACGACGGCCATCCCGCGAAGTCACGCCGGATTTGCCATGATGGAGGCCAC
>JBFIQU010000072.1:0-9545 GCA_041609395.1 Acidimicrobiia bacterium
CGTCAAGAACCCGTACGCCGCGAACAGCGGCATCGGCGCCAGTGCCATGATCGCAAACCCGACGATCGACGACAGCGCCGAGGCTGCGAGCGCTCCACCCGTTCCGGTTCCCGCCGCCGACAGCGCGTCGATCCGGGTCGGCGAGCGCTCCAGTTCCTCTCGATACCGCATGATGAAGTGGATCGCGAAATCGATACCGATACCGATCGACACCGCCCCGATCGTCGCCGTCACCACGTTGATGCCGTAACCGGCCAGATGCATGAACGCATAGAGCCACGACACCACGATCAGGATGGGGACGACACTCACCACCGCGAACCGAAGCGAACGCATGAACAGGGCCGCCACCGCGAAACACGCCACCACCGATATGGGGAGGGCGATCAGGAGGGCCCGGAATATGGCGCTCAACTGTTCGTCGCGGACAATTGCGGACCCGGTGAGCACCGCCCGCGCCTCCGCGTCGGCTGCTCGCAATTCGGCGTCGAGGCCGTCGACGACCGGCTGCAGGTCATGGCGCGCCGCTGCGATGTTTTCCTGCGAGCGACTTCCGACGACACCCGCCATCATCATCGTCGCCGCGGCCTCGCCACGAGGGTCCAACCACAAAGACAACCCCACGTCGTCCGGTGTCATGGCGAGCCGTTGGGCGTCGAACGGTACCCCGGCGAGCGATACGAAGCGGTAGATCGCAGCCAGCTGGTCGCGGCCGTCCGGCAGGCCGTCTCCGTCGTCGTCCGTGACCTCGATCCCGGTTGCAGCTTCGACGGCGGCCGTTGCATACGGGCTCCCGAGCACCTCCGTCACGATGCTCAGGACACCCCCTTCGAGCATCGTGGCGCCCGCGTCGTCGACCGCCAATTGGGGATTCACGATCGCTCTCACCTCGCGCTCGGCGCGCCGCACGGCCCGCAAGGTGTCGGGGTCGGCGAGATCCGCCTCGACATATATGACGGCCGGTTCACCACCTTGCTGACCCACATGTTCATCCAGCTTGTCCAGGGACGTCACCATGTCGGTGTCTGCGGAGAAGAAGTCCTTCACATCGAACCGGGCATCGATCTGCGAGGCGACCGCGATCGCTACGGCGGTGATGGCCGCGACGACCGGCAGCACGACAAGCCGATACCTGGCCATCGCCGCCACCGCCCTTCCCAGCGCCGGCAATCTCGTCGTCGTCTGGATGGGAGGCTCGGCTACGGCATGTCGCGGCCGCCGCCACACCAACGGAGCAGCGATGAAGATCGCCACGTAAGCGACCAGCCCGACCAGGCCGGCGATGGGGGCCACGTAGACCAGCAGGATCACCACTGCCATTGCGCCCGTCGCCGCCAGACCCGACGCCGCCCATCGACCCATCCGCCTCCATCGTGACGGCACGAGTGGCCCGGAGCCGGATTCGACTCGCATCACGATCAGCGGCGTGACGATGCCCAGCATGAAGAAGGCGGCGATGAGCGCGAGCGCGGCCCCGATGCCGAACTGCACGATCGATTCGATACCCGAGGTGATGTTGGAGAGGAACGCCATCGAGTCGCTGGCCAGCGCCAGCACCAGAGCTCCCATGACACTTCCGAGTCCGACGACAAAGGCCGTCTGCGGTGAGCGCCCGACCGTGGCCTCTTCCCGGTACCGGCCGATTGCGTGAAACGCAAAGTCGATGCCGAACGAAATCATCGCAATCGGCACGATGAAGCTCAGCACCAGGTCGGTCTCGAGTCCGATGAGGTTCGACATTCCCTTCAACCAGATCATCAGCGCAGCGAGGCTTGCTCCGGCGACGGCGACCACCCAGTACGACCGGAGGACGATGCCGGCAACGACGAGCACCGCCAGAATCGTGAATCCGATGAACGGACCGGCCGCCGCCGACTGTTCGGCGACCGTCAGATTGACGTCGATCGCAACGCCCCACACCCGCACCCGGTCCTGGTCGCCCCGCAACACCTCCTGCGCGTCCCGGGCGAATTCCTCCTTGGTCGTGTCGTCGCTTCCCAACGTGATGGATTGGCTGCCGCCCCCGAGCGCTTCGTTGTCGGCGAGGACCGGAGCCAGCAAAGCGGGACTCCGCCACGTCCCGCTCGACGCGTCGAATGCGGTCGACTGCGCCAGCGACCACTCATACGGCCCGGTGGCCGCCAGGATCGAATCGACGGCCCCGGCTACATCATCCGCCGCGGCTCCGGGGAGCCCCGGGCCACCCCCGGCACGCAGTTGCGCGTCGACGGCATCTGCAATCGTGTAGATGCCGACGACGTCGGCGTTGAGATCGGCGTCGAAGTAGTGGACCAGCTTGGAACCGAGGTCCGGGGCCGAGCGCAGTGACGACGTGTTCTCCAGGATCTCCAACAATGCGGATTGCGACAGCACGTTGCCGTCGCGAGCCTCGAAGATGAATCCAGCCCAAAAGACGTCGGAGACGAAACGGTCTGCGATGAGTTCGTCGGCCTCGACGACCTCGCCCCCCGGCGTTTGTGACGCCGTCGTGTCGGGCGCCATGGCGAGCATCGGTACGGCGAGAAGCGCCGTGGTGAGGGCGGAGACGACCACCACCAGTCGAACGTGCTCCGAAATCCAGGCGGCGATACGTGGACCCGATATGGATCGCGAATCGGCCTCCATCGCGCCTCACCTGTCCGCTTCATACACGAGTCTGCGGCGAACCGGTCGGCCCGCCAGGGGCGGAGGTCCCCTTCTACCGCTCGCTTACTGCAGTGCCGCCCAGACGGCCTTGCCGAGCGCGAACGGGGCCCCGGCCTCGACCACGGCGGCCCCCGCGACACGCTTGCCGCCGGCACGCTCGAGAACGACCATCACCGTGGCGACCCCGCCGAGTTCACGTTCTTCGACACCCAGCACCAGCGGCTGCGGCTCGTTGCCGACGAGGGCGGCGACGGCAGCGATGACGGCTTCGTTGAGCTCTCCTTCGGACCACCGTGCCCGTCGCGACTCGGAGCGGCCGTCGACCGTCGTCGCGGTCACGACGACACCATCCCTGGTCTCGACGACGGCAATCTGGTCGAGCGCAGGTTCTGCGGGTTGGGGGGCCGGGTGCAGTGGAGGGCGTTCCGGCGGAAGCGACTCAGCCGGGCTCGGCGCAGACTCGACCGTCTCGAACGAGGCAATGGGGACGACGGCACCGGACCGGCCGGCACCCGGCGCACCCGGCGGAGGCGGTGGCCCGCTCGATGGTGATGCCATGGGGCCGAGCCGGGAGCGCATGCCGTGACTGGCAAGGATGCGCCGCACCGACTCCTCGACGATTGCCGGGTCCGCGGCCTGATCGAGCTTGACCCGTACCCCGCTGGGGGTCACCGCGTCCCCGTCGACTTCGGCATCGACGACACCCGGCACCGCCATGAGTTCCTTGCGCAATGCGTCCGCGCTCATCGCGCCTTCCGCAGGTCGCGGCGCCACGACAAGAACGACTCGACATCCGAGGGATCCGGCTCCCGCAGGTCCCCGTATGCCGTCGCCAGGCGCCATGAGAGGTAGTCGGGATCGGCGACCGGCACGAACGGCGGGCGTCGCCACCAGCCGCGACGCCGCATCGCCCAGGCCGCTCGCACGCCCTCGAGCCAGCATCGAGGACGCTTCGCCAGCATCGCAACGGGAATCGCCACAGATCGCATAGATCGGCCTGCATGGTAGCGTCCGCGCCGCGGCTCCCTAGGGATGATTCGAGCAGCTTGATATCCTTCGACGCTCGACACCGTGACGAAAGGACGAGTGGATTGAACGCGGAACCGGCTAGGGATCTTCAGCCTGAGGGCCTCGATTGGTTCTCGACCCAGTTTCGTCGGATTGCCGACAACATGGAGCGGGTCATCCAGGGCAAACGCAATGTCGTCGATTTCATCGTCCTGTGTCTGCTGTCCCAGGGCCATGTACTGATCGAGGATGTGCCGGGCGTCGGCAAGACCCTCCTCGCCAAGTCGCTCGCACGGTCCATCGACTGCACGTTCAACCGGATCCAGTTCACCCCCGACCTGCTTCCCTCCGATGTCACCGGCGTCTCCGTGTGGGACCGCGACCGATCCGAGTTCGTCTTCCGCGCCGGACCCGTGTTTGCCAGCATCCTCCTCGGGGACGAGATCAACCGGGCCAGCCCCAAGACGCAATCGGCGCTCCTCGAAGCCATGGAGGAGCGTCAGGTCACGGTCGACGCTTCCACCCGAGTCCTGCCCTCACCGTTCATGGTGATGGCGACGCAGAACCCGATCGAACACGAGGGCACCTATCCACTTCCCGAAGCCCAGCTCGACCGGTTCATGATGCGGCTGGTGGTGGGATATCCCGACCGGTCCCACGAGCTCGAAATGCTCACGACGCATGGCATCCGCTCGACCTACGAGGACCTCGAACCGGTCGTGACCGGCGAGGACGTCAACAGGATGATCGAGATGGCCCGCGTCGTTCATGTTTCCGATGCGATACGCGACTACCTCGTGTCTATCGTCGAGGCCACCCGCTACGACCCCGACCTGTTGCTCGGGGCGTCTCCACGAGCGACCCTCTATCTCCAGCGTGCGGCACGCACCCATGCCGCCGTCCGCAACCGGGGATTTGTGACCCCGGACGACGTGAAAGCCGTACTCAAGCCCATCCTGGTGCACCGGATGATCCTGCGACCGGAGGCCCAGATGCGCGGTGCGGAGATCCCGGCGATCGTCGACGCCATCGCACAAGGCGTTCCGGTGCCCGGGACATCCGTGATCAGCTGACGGAGGTCCACCATGCCGACCGGAAGAGGCTGGGCTGCATTGGGGGCCTCGGCTGCGCTCCTACTCCTCTGGATCGGATACGGCGAACGCGAGCTGCTGGCCGCTGCGCTGTTCCTGACCGGCGGCACGCTCAGCGGAATGGCATTCGTACGAAGGGCTGCGCCGCGAGTCGCCGTCGGCCGCAAGCTGGCACCGGCCCAGGTTCACGAGGGTGATCGGGCAGTCGTCGAGATCATCGTGAATGCCCGCAAGCTGGTGCGGAACCTCGTCATCGAGGACGAAGTGGTGGGACTCGGGTCTGCTCGCTTCGCCGCCGGAAAAGTCGAACCCGGCGTCCCGCTGACCGCCCGCTACGAGATCCTGTGCCGGCCGCGGGGCATCTACCAGGTCGGTCCGGCCCGGGCGATGGTGAACGATCCGCTCGGCTTGGCCGAGGCCAGGGCCACCATGGGCGGGATGACCCGTCTCATCGTGTACCCGTCCGTGGAGGATCTCGAGGGGTTCCCGGTCGTCCACGGACAGGATCCGTCGGTGCAGACCGCCAAGCCGACCTTCTCCCACCACGGGGGTGAGGACTTCTTCACGCTTCGTGAATACCAGGTCGGGGATGACCTGCGGCGGGTGCACTGGCCGAGTTCGGCGAAGCGGGACGCGCTGATGATCAAGCAGCTCGAGATCCCGTGGCAGTCCCGGGCCCTCCTTCTCTTCGACCATCGCGCCCGGGTCTACCGCAACGGAGAAGCATTCGAGCAGGCCGTGCGCGGCGCCGCCTCGGCGATTCGCCATCTGTTTCGCGGCGGCTTCTATCCGGACATGTGGACGCTCGAGGCCGTGCCGACCGCTCGCGGCCGGGACCGCTATCGCGCCGCCATGGAACAGCTGGCGACCATCCAGACCGTCCGCGACGTTGATCTGCACCGCACCGTCTCGAGGATGCGCAAACGCGGCGCCGGGGGCGGCGCCCTCGTCCTCGTGACCGGCAATCCCGACGAAGCGGACCTCGCCGCGTTCCGCACGCTGAGCAGGGACTTCGCCCGCAGCCTGGTGCTGGCGGTGGGCTCGCCCGAACCGGCAATCATCGCCGGCTTCCAGCGCGGCGGCGCCGTCACGGTCGTCATCAGCCCGAACCAGCGCTGGTCTCCAGCCTGGGACGAAGCGATGGAGAGATCATGGTCTACCGTTACAGCTGGCTAGCCGGTCTCGCCGGGATCGCCCTGGTTCTGGCTCGTCTCGACGCCCTCGTCCAGCCGACCGCCGAGGGAGCACCCTGGCAGCTCGTGGTCGTCGCCGCCACGCTCCTCGGTGCTGTGATCACCTGGACCGCCGTCACCTATCGCCTGGCTCTCGCCTGGGTTGCGGTCGTCAACGTCGTTGCCCTGCTCGTCACGGTTGTCCGCATCGCAGTACCGGACACGACGCAGTTTCTGCTTCCGACGCTGGAGTCCTTCGGCGCACTGGGCGACGAGGTCTCGTTCGGGCTCGAGATCGTGCGAATCGGTGTGGCCCCGGTCATCCCCGCGAACGGCCTCGTTGTCATCGTCGCCGTCGCCTTCTGGGGTCTCGGAGCCCTCCTGGTATGGGGCCTCATGCAAGGTCACCCCTACGTGGCCCTGCTCCCGTCGCTGCTCTTCTATCTGCAGCTGGCGACCGCCGACCGGCGATTCCCGTCGATCGGATGGGTGGCCGCCTTCCTGCTGGTTATCGCCGGAAGCCTGCTGGCCGTGACCCACGACGAACGGACCGCTGCCGCCGGCCGGCTGACGCGGTACGGACGGGCGCCGGCAGGCGGAACGGTGTCCAACGCCGGCATCGTTGCCATCGCCGGTGTCTTGCTGGTGACACTGCTCGCCACTTCGGCGCTCGCCCAGATCGTGCCCGCGACCGGTGTGCTCGACTGGCGCCAGAGCCGTGGCCTCACCGGTGACTACTTCGGCGGCCTCTCGTACAACCCCTTCGTGTCGATCCGATCGAGTGTGCTCAGCCAGACCAAGACCCCGGTATTCGTGGCCGACGTGGCGGGAGGCGACGGCAGCGAACTGAGCAGCGGCCAGAAGCGCAGTCTCTACTGGCGCATGGTGACGCTCGACACGTTCAACGGGACGTGGTGGTATGCGCGCAGTCCCCGCATGGTCCTCGTCGACGACGAAGCCCTCGCCGACCAGGACCTCTCGTATTTCGGACCTGAAGTTCTCGTGGACCAGACCATCACCATCGCCAAGCTGCAGAACGAGTGGCTTCCGGCGGCGCCGACGCCGCAGCTGTTTCTCTCGGAGGATCGCCAGGTCCAGCAGTCGGCACGGGCGGCCCCTGACGGTTCGATCCGGTTCAGCGGGGGCCGGACGTTCGAGGGGATGCAGTACGGGGTGCGCTCGGCAGTCGCCGTACCCGACTACGTCAAGCTGTCCCTCAGCGACACCGGTCAACCGACGCGAGCCTTCCTCGACGCGGTGGCCGACGCCGGCGAGGAGTTCAACTTCGATGCCATCGGGGATGTGACGATCGAACGGCTGCCTCCCGATCCGGATCGCTACCTCGATCTGCCGGAGGATGGGCTCGATCCCGGAATCGAAGCCCTCGCAACACAGCTCACCGGCGGCCTCGGCAGCACCTACGAGAAGGGTCTCGCCCTGGAGTGGTTCTTCTTCAACCCGGACAACGGCTTCCGGTACGACCCCACGATCCCGGCCTCGGAGGCGACGACCGACCTCGGCGAATGGCTGCTCCCTGCCAACCAGGAACTCGGCCGATTCTGGCGAGCCGGATATTGCGAACAGTACGCCACGGCCATGGCCGTCATGGCCCGCACCGCCGGAATACCGAGCCGGGTCGTCCTGGGCTTCACCCCCGGCGAACTCCTCGACGATGGACGCGTCCTCGTGCGAGACGACAACGCCCACGCCTGGGTCGAGCTCTGGGTTCCCACGCAGGGGTGGGTTGCGTTCGACCCGACGCCGCGCAACGACGAGATCAACCCGCAGACGTTCGAATTGCTCGAAGCAGAGCTGGGATTCGACATCACCCCGTACCTGGAGGTGCCGACGACGATCCCCGACATCGAGACCTCTCCCTTTCCCTTCCCCGAGTTCGGTCCCGACGACACGATCCCGCGTGTCCCCCCCGGTGCCGGCGGCGATACGGGAATCGAGGGCGGCGGCGGCATTTCGCTTCCCGGGTGGCTCCCGACGGCCATTGGATTCGGCGGCCTGGCCGTGGTGCTCGCGGGCTTGATCCCGGCGGTCAAGGCCCTGCGACGCCGGCGCCGGATTCGCCGGATCCGAGAAGGCGACATAACCGCAGCATGGCGCGAGATCACCGACCGCCTCAGCGACCTCGGCAAGCCGGTGAACCCGTCGTTCACCCCGCGGGAGGTGGCTCTGAACACCGACACGGCAATGGCGCCGCTGGCGAGGGTGTACGCGGAATCGATCTACGGACCGCCGCGGCCGTCGTCGCCGCAGCGGGTCGCCGAGGCGACCCAGGCCTTCGAAACGGCCGACGGCCACTTCTCGATGCGGTACTCACCGACGCAGCGGCTCACCGCTCACTACCGGATCAGGTCACTGCTACCGCCGCGATTGCGCCGCAAGAAGCGTCGCGGCTAGCGCAGCTCAGCCGCCCGCGGCTTCGGTGAGGACATCGTCCTCGACGCGACGGAGCATCTCGAGGAATCGGTCCCGGTCGAGCTCGAACTTGGTGACGTCCTCCTGCACGGCCTGCGTGATCTCGTTGATGGCGAGAAAAAATGCAAGCTGTCCCTGACGGAGTGCGTCGAGGAGTTCTTCGTCGTCCTGGGCGATCCGGAAGATGGTCTGGCCGTCGGTGACGAGCTGCACTTCGGCGAGGTGCTTGTCCATATCGGCCGTCCGACGCAGGTAGTCCCATGCGCGTCGGACCCGCTGCACCGACATGCCGTTGTCGAGGAGGCTCTTGACGACCCGTAGCGCTACAAGGTCACGGAACGAATAGAGCCGGCGCTTGCCGGGTCTGCCTCCGGTGCCCTGAATGCTCGGCTCGACGAGCCCGACTCGATCCCAGTAACGAAGCTGATGTGCAGTGCATCCGGTCAGCCGTGACGCCTGCTGCGCCGTGAATCCTTGCAAGACCTTCCCTCTCCGCGTTCTCCGCCTCGGAAATGCCACCGCCCAGCTCGTGGCAATCCGTCCCGTTCACTCCCCAGGCTCCGAGAGCGGCCGTAGCCTAGCGGTCGCGCCGCCACCGCTGTCGAGTGCGCTCCAGCCAACTCCCAACCTTGGTACCGCCGCTCCCCCGTCGCAACGACGATGCCAGCCACCCGGCTCCGGCGACCATCAAGATGAAGCCGGCGAGCGCCACGAGAGAGTTCTGCGTGAAGAACACGAGCATCAGCACGAGACCCACCACGATGCTGAGGGCCGCCCACCGCGCTTTGCGGGATGTGACCGAACGCAGCGTCGTGTTCCGCACCGTATGGGCGAATCGCGGATCCTCTTGATAGAACTGACGCTCTATCTCCTCGAGGATCTTCTGCTCTCGTTCGTTCAAGGGCATTCCGTCGCTCTCCCTTGGCGCCCTACCTGGTGACCAAGTCCGCTCAGTATACCCAGCGCAAGGTTGTGTCCTCAGGGGGAATTTTCACCTGCGTCGGCTCCCGGCGCGGCGCGCTTCCCCGAACCGGGTCCGTCGACGAGCCGGGCCGGCACCACCGCTCGATCGCCGTAGCGGTCCCGAATCGCGTCGGCCGCTTCGGTCACCGCCCGGGCCCGTTCCCCTCCGAGAACGAACTGCCGGGGCGCGCCGGCGCGTTCCAGATGGGAGGCACCGACGCCGAGCAACCGCACC
>JBFIQU010000073.1:0-9527 GCA_041609395.1 Acidimicrobiia bacterium
CGCGTCAGGGATGAGGCCCACCGGTTCGCCAACACCTATCACCGCAAGCTGCGGGGCAAGCGGATGGTCGACTCGGTGCTGGATTCGGTCGCCGGAGTCGGTCCGAAACGAAAGAAGGCACTCATCAGGAAGTTCGGCTCGCTGAAGCGGATCCGGGAAGCGGATGTGACGGACCTCGCCGAGGTCGTACCCACCGGCGTCGCCGAGGAGCTGTTCAGCGTCCTTCATGAGGAGCAACGTGGAACGCGTCGCATATAGAACCGATCACGGGACGGGCTGGCTGGTCGTCGAGGGCGACGGACTGGTCGAAATCGTCCTGCCCGGCGGCGGCGCGCCTGCGTTTCCCGACGGCGACGGCGGCGCGGCCCGCCGCTGGATCGAAGCGCTCGAGGCCTACTACGAGGGCAGGGCATCTCTGCTCCCACAGCCCTGGATCGTGAGCGCTGCCGGAACGACGCCTTGGAGCGCCCGGGTGTATGAAATCGTGTCCGGGATCCAGCCCGGGTCTACGCTGACGTACGCCGACGTGGCGCGCCTGGCCGATCGTCCCGGAGCGGCGCGAGCCGTGGGTGCCGCAATGGCCCGAAATCGGTTTGCGCCCTTCATCCCGTGCCACCGGGTGGTGGGGACCGATGGGACGATGCGGGGCTATGCAGGCGGAACGGAACTGAAACGCGCATTGCTCGAGATGGAGCGATCCCATGGCTGAGCAGCCACATGTCATCGTGGTCACCGGGATGTCGGGAGCCGGCAGGTCTCACGCGGCCAAGGTCCTCGAAGACGTCGGCTACTACGTCGTCGACAACCTGCCTCCGGCCCTGATCCCGAGGGTGGTCGAGGAGGCGGGCCTGCTGGACCGCCCGCGGTCCCGGCTCGCAGTGGTCGTCGACTCGCGCCGCGGCCTGTCGTTCGCCGACCTCGAAGGTGCGCTTCTCGCGCTCTCCAGCGCCGGGGTGCGCACCACCGTGCTCTTTCTGGACGCCGACGACCGCTCGCTGGTTACCCGCTACGAGGTGGCCCGCCGTCCCCCTCCGGTCGAGGCCTAGACGCTCAGCGACTCGATCGCGCTGGAACGGAAGGCCCTGGAGAACCTCCGCGGCGTTGCCGACATCATCATCGATACCACCGATCGCAACGTGCATCAGCTGCGAGAACTCGTCGAAGAGGCGTTTTCCGGCGAGCAGCCACGGCGACCGATGCGGGTCGTCGTCACGTCGTTCGGGTTCAAGCGGGGCGTTCCTCGAGTTCTCGACCTGCTGTTCGACGTTCGCTTCTTGCCGAACCCGCATTGGGTCGCCGAACTGCGTCCGCTCACCGGGCTCGACCAGGAGGTTCGCAGCTACGTGCTCGGCCATCACGACGCTCGCGAATTCATCGACCGGACCACAGAGATGCTCGACTTCCTGCTGCCGCGATACGTCGCCGAGGGCAAGGCCTATTTGAGTATCGGCATCGGATGCACCGGGGGGAGGCACCGCTCGGTCGCCATCGCCGAAGAGATCGGAACGTGGCTTCGCCAGCGGGACATCGATGTCGCCGTTCGTCACCGGGACGCCGCCGAGTGAACCGCATCGACGTCGACACCGAAACGCTGCTCGAAGCCCTCGAGGCCGAGTTCGAGGGCCCTGCCGTCGTGGCCATCGGGGGCGGGCACGGGCTGGCGCAGGCGTTGCTGGCGGTCCAGCACTACGCCGCCGACATCACGGCCCTCGTCGGTGTCGCCGACAACGGCGGATCTTCGGGCCGCTTGCGCCCGGCGCTCGGGATTCCACCCCCGGGAGACATTCGCCGCTGTCTCATCGCTCTCAGTCCGGACGCCTCAGTGTGGCGCGAGCTGTTCTCGTTTCGGTTCGACGAGGGAGACATCGGGGGTCACTCGCTCGGCAATCTCATCCTCGCTGCGCTCACCGAGATCGAAGGCGGGTTCGAAGCCGCGCTGCGCATCGCCGAGACATGCCTGGGGGCGGTGGGGCGAGTGGTTCCGGCCGCCACCGAACCGCTCCACCTCGAGGCGGTCGTCGACGGAACCGTCGTCGATGGCCAGCTCGCCATCGCCCGCAGCCGGGGCAAGATCACGGATCTGCGGATCGTGCCCGGAGATGTGGAGCCGTCCCCCTGGGGTCTCGAGGCGATCGCGGCGGCCGACCAGATCGTGCTCGGTCCGGGAAGTCTCTACACCTCGGTCATCCCTCCGCTCCTGGTACCGGGTGTCGCCGAGGCGATCAACGATTCGGACGCCGTACTCGTCTACGTCTGTAATCTCGTGACCCAGGACGGGGAGACGCTCGGTATGACGGGCGTCGATCACGTCGACGCACTGGGTGCGTTGGGGAGGGTGCGGTCGCCCGATGCTATCGTCGCCAACACGGCTCCGATCGAGGTCGCCCCTCCGTTGGAGCCGGTCCATATCGACCCTGAATCCCCGGCGATGGCGGGCCATTCGGTCGTCGCCGAGGTCTTGGTCGACGTCGATGAACCGCATCGCCACGACGCTGTCCGACTGGGAACGGTGCTCGCCGGTCTCGCGGGTTGACGGACCGCCGAAGACACAGACACATAGAAAGAGGTAGCCACCCATGAGGGTCGCCATCAATGGATTTGGCCGCATCGGCCGCAATTTCTTCCGGGCGCAGCACACCCGCAGGCCGGACTTCGACATCGTCGCCGTCAACGACCTCACCGACGACGACACGCTGGCCTATCTGCTCCGTTACGACACCGTGATGGGCCGGTTTGCGGGCACCGTAGAGGTGAAAGACGGGGAGATGACCGTCGATGGTGACGCGTTCCGGGTGTTCTCGGAGCGGGATCCGGCTGCGCTGCCGTGGGGAGACCTCGGCGTCGATGTCGTCATCGAGAGTACGGGGATCTTCCGCGATCCGGAGGGTGCCGGCAAGCACATCGAGGCCGGGGCCAAGTGGGTCGTGGTCTCCGCTCCCATGAAGGGCACGCCTGACTACAACCTCGTTCTCGGGGTGAACGACGACGGCTTCGACCCGGAGCAGCATCGGATCATCTCCAACGCTTCGTGCACGACGAACTGCGTTGCGCCGATGGTCAAGGTGCTCGACGACGCCTTCGGCGTCGACCACGGCTCGTTCACGACCATCCATGCGTACACGAACGACCAGGCGATCCTCGACCTGCCCCACAAGGATCTGCGCCGCGGTCGAGCTGCAGCCGCCAACATCGTGCCGACCAGCACCGGTGCGGCGTCGGCCGTCGGCAAGGTGCTGCCGCACCTCAACGGCAAGCTCGTGGCCAAGGCCCTGCGCGTTCCGGTGCCCAACGGATCGATCACCGACCTTGCGGTCGAGGTCAACAGCGACGTCGACGTCGCCGCCGTCAACGAAGCGTTCCGGTCGGCGGCGGCCGGTCCGCTGCAGGGAATCCTCCGCTACACGGAGGATCCGCTGGTCTCGAGCGACATCGTCGGCGACCCGCACTCCTGTGTTCTCGACGGTGACTTCACGATGGTCGTCGGCAACCGGACCGTGAAAGCGTTCGGCTGGTACGACAACGAGTGGGGTTACTCGAATCGTCTCGTGGACGTGCTGGAGCGAATCGACACGTGACGACGCGGGTCCTCGATCTCGACGCACTCGACGTCGAGGGACGCCGGGTTCTCGTGCGCGCCGACCTCAACGTTCCTCTGGAGTCGGGGCGGGTCGGCGATGATTTCCGGATCCGAGCCGCCCTGCCCACGATCCAGGAACTTCGCGCCCGGGGTGCCCGGGTGATCGTGGCGAGCCATCTCGGGCGGCCCGACGGATTCGATCCGTCGCTCAGCCTCGCACCGGTGGCGGAACGGCTCGGTGAACTCGGTGCCTTCCCGACAGTCCTCGCCGGTGACGTTGCGGGCCCTCGTGCGCAGCAGGCGGTCGCCGACCAGGGCGATGCGGTGGTCGTGCTCGAGAACACACGGTTCGAACCTGGGGAAACGAAGAACTCCCCGGATCTGGCCGGAGCATTAGCGGGCCTGGCCGATTTGTTCGTGCTCGACGCGTTCGGTTCGGCACACCGGGCTCACGCGTCGACGGTCGGCGTTGCGGAACGCCTGCGATCCGCGGCGAGCCCTTTGGTGTTGGATGAGATCGAGGCGCTGTCCCGTCTGCTGGAGGGGCCCGATCGCCCCTACGTCGTCGTTCTGGGCGGCGCCAAGGTCTCGTCGAAGCTCGGGGTCATCCGCAACCTGCTTCCCAGGGTGGATGCCATGTTGATCGGCGGTGGCATGTGTTTCACACTGCTGGCGGCCGAGGGTTACCCGGTCGGAAACAGCCTCGTGGAGGAGGGCATGATCGGCGAGGTGCGTGATCTCCTCCGTGCTCCGGACGGCGGCAAGATCCTGCTCCCGCTGGATCTGGTCGTTGCCGACGAATTCGCTTCGGACGCCGAGCCTCGCGTCGTTGCGGCGCGGGACGTTCCCGACGACGCGGTGGGTCTCGATATCGGACCCGAAACGGTGCGGCGTTTCACCGGAGTCATCGCCAATGCCGCCAGTGTGTTCTGGAACGGTCCGATGGGCGTGTTCGAGTGGCCGCCGTTCCGAGAGGGGACGGCGGCGGTGGCCGCTGCGATCGCGAAGAGCGAGGCGTTCACCGTTGTCGGCGGCGGCGACAGCGTCGCCGCCTTGGGGCTGCTCGGCATCGACGAAGGTATCTCGCACATCTCGACCGGGGGCGGCGCCGGGCTCGAGTTCCTCGAAGGCAAGGTACTGCCGGGCCTGGCAGTACTGGAAAGGTGGGCTGATGGCGCGTAAGGATCTCATTGCGGGCAACTGGAAGATGAACGCCACCCATCTGGAGGCGATCCAGATGGTGCAGAAGCTGAGCTACCGACTCGATCCCGCCGACTACGACCGCGTCGACGTCGTGGTGTGTCCGCCCTTCACGTCATTGCGGTCGGTGCAGACGGTCATCGAGTCCGATCATCTTCGGATCGCCCTCGGTGCACAGAACACGCACTGGGAGGAGAGCGGTGCGTTCACCGGAGAGGTGTCGCCCCTCATGCTGCAGAAGCTCAGCGTGTCCCATGTGATCGTCGGTCATTCGGAGCGGCGGCAGCTGTTCGGCGAGAACGACGAGATCGTGAACCGCAAACTCAAAGCGGTGCAGCACTACGAGATGACGCCGATCCTGTGTGTCGGGGAGACTCTCGAAGAGCGCGAAGCGGGGACCACCGAATCGCGCGTCGCCGGCCAGATAGCCGGTGGGTTCGATGGCATCGATACCGAGGCGGCCAAGGGTGTCGTCGTGGCGTACGAGCCGATCTGGGCTATCGGCACCGGCCGGACCGCTACCCCCGAGGACGCTGCAGCCACCATCGGGTTCATCCGGACTCAACTGGCAGCGCGGTACGGCGAAGCCGCGGAGCAGATCAGGATCCTGTACGGCGGCTCGGTGAATCCGGGCAACGTTGCCGGCCTCATGGCAAAACGCGACATCGACGGCGGTCTCGTCGGGGGAGCATCGCTCGATCCGGACACGTTCGCCTCGGTGATCAGATACTGGATCTGACGGCAGGTCTGAGGACGAAACCCATATACGCTTAGCCGTCATGTACGGGCGGGGACCAGTGTTTCAAGAGGCTATGGACGCACCGGAGCGGCCGGTCCGTCCCTGGGTGGCTGCGATCCTGTCGGCCCTCGTACCCGGTGCCGGACAGTGGTACACCGGCAAGCGCCGCACCGCGCGGTGGCATTTCGGAATCACCCTTGCGCTGTTGGTGGCCCTGTTCATCTGGACGCGGGATCGGACCTCGGTGTTCGCGTCGGTGTTCCGGACCTCGACCCTGATCTGGCTCATGGTCCTCAACATCGCCGTCTTTGCCTTTCGGCTCGTCTCCGTCGACGACGCGTACCGCTCGGCGATGCGGAGCCCGTCGCGTAGTCGCGTTCCACCCCGGTGGGCGCTGGCCTCGCTGGTCTTCACCCTTTTCCTGCTGCTCGTGCCCCACGTGTACGCCGGCTATCTCGACTATGTCCAGTACGACCTCATCACCTCGGTCTTCACGGCTGAAGAGTCGACGACGACGACGACCTCGGAGACGAGTCCGACCGTGCTCGCCGGCGGCGAGACCACGACCACGTCTCCAGGGGAGACGGTGCCGCTGACGGCGGCACCGGGGCCGAAGCTATGGGAAGGCAAGGAGCGCCTCAACATCGCGTTGCTCGGTGCCGACTCCGGATCGGACCGCCGCGGGTTGCGAACCGACACGATGATCGTCGCCTCGATCGATCCCGAGACCGGGGACACCGCGATGCTCTCGGTGCCCCGCAACTGGGTGCAGGTGCCGCTGCCCGACGGGTACGGCATCTGGGACTGCGACTGCTTTCCGATCCTGATCAATGAGCTCTACCAGACCGGTGACGTGTACCCGGATGCTTTCCCGGGAGCCGGCGATCCGAAAGCCAATGCGATCAAGGCCGGGCTGGGGGAGCTGCTCGGCATCGACATCCACTACATCGTGCTGGTCACGTTCGAGGGTTTCGTCGACGTCGTCGATGCGATCGGCGGTATCGAGATCAACGTTCCGTTCCGCATCGTCGACGAGGAATATCCGTCGGAGCGCGGCGGCACCGAATACATCGACATCCAGCCCGGTCCGCAGAAACTCGATGGGCATCTGGCCCTGGCCTATGCGCGGGCCCGCCGTCACGCCGACGACTACGCCCGTATGGGCCGCCAGCGCTGTCTCCTGGAAGCCGTCGTCGAGCAGACCGATCCGCTCACGGCCCTCCGGGTGTTCCCCCGCCTGGCCGAGGTCATCAAGGATTCGGTCACCACCGACATCCCGCTGAGCAGGGTGCCCGACATCGTCGAGCTGGTGCCGCTCGTA
Source organism: Acidimicrobiia bacterium (assembly GCA_041609395.1). GTDB lineage: Bacteria > Actinomycetota > Acidimicrobiia > Spongiisociales > JAOTWH01 > JBFIQU01. Next base: position 6,838 of record JBFIQU010000073.1, read on the forward strand.
GACACGGAGAAGATCGTGTCGATCCGCTTCATCCCGCCGACCTACCTGGGGTCGCGGACCTCCGACGGTTACGGGATCCCCAATGTGAGCCTGATCCGGGAGCACGCAGAGATCGCAACCACCCTGCCGGCCGACGAAGCGATTGCGCGCCTGGGCCTGCAACCCCTCGACGACGTGTGTGGCTAGTAGCTAGTAGCTAGTAGCTACGGCTCTACAACCCCCACTAAACCCGTTGCTCACGTCCGGCGTATATATGTTGTGACCGGCATCGTTGAGCGAGTGGGGATGACCGGAGGACAGACGGTTCGGGTTCCGGGTTCGTTCGATGCGTTCTATCGCGCCGAGTACCGGAACGTCGCCGCCGTCGTCTACTCGTTGACGGGTAGTGCCGACATCGCCGACGACCTGTCCCAGGAGGCTTTTCTGCGGGCGCATCGGGATTGGGCGACCATCGGACTTCGCGACGCACCGGAGTACTGGGTGCGCCGGGTGGCGATCAACCTCGCGATGTCCCGGTTCCGCCGCCTGGCCGTGGAAGCCCGCGGGCTGGTCCGGTTGCGTCCGGCCACCACCTCGATCGAGGCGCCGCTCGACCCGGAGTACGAGGCCATATGGAAAGAGGTCCGGGCGCTACCCCGGCGCCAGCAACAGGTCCTGGCCCTCCACTACGTCGACGAGCTCCCGGTCGCCGAAGTGGCCCGGGTGCTCGGCATCGCCGAAGGAACGGTCAAAGCGACCCTCCATCAGGGTCGCGACAACCTCGAACAGCGCCTACGCAAGAGCGGGTGGTGGCAATGAACATGGACGACAAGGCTCGAGACGCCGGTCGGGCGGCCCGGGCCGCAGTAGGGGACATACCGCCGTTCGACGATGTCGTGCGGGCGCAGCGGCGCCGGCGCATCGTTGCGGCCGTCGGGGGTGCCTTCGTCGTCGTCCTCTTCGCCGGTGGTCTCGTCGCGCTGTGGCCGGCGACCGAACCCGATGATGTTGCGATCGAGACGACCACGTCGACCGCCGTGACGACGACCACAACCGAGCCGGCGACTACCTCGACGACGGTGCCCGCATCGACCACCACGACCGAGCCGCCATCGACCACGACCACGACCCGTCCCCTGACCTTCGAACCCGGATACGGAGGCAAAGTGGTCATCGCCGACGACCAGGCGCCGCCCACGCTGAATCCCTTTGTCCGTGGCGGAGACAACTTCATCGTGCGACGCATCGGTCAGGCAATGTTCACGGGAGCGTTCGACATCGATGGCGCCACCCTCGAAATCATCCCGGAGGTCGTCACACAGATCCCGAGCGTCGCCAACGGCGGGCTCGTGGTGAACGACAACGGCACGCTCACGGTGAACTACGAGATCCGGTCCGAAGCGCAATGGTCCGACGGCGTACCGATCAGCGGAAACGACTTCGCGTTCACCTACGAGACCGTCATCGATCTGCCGAGGGAAGGATTCTTCTCATGGCCCTACGAGCCCTATGACGAGATCGTTCCCGGTTCGATCGTGGTGGGGGACAAGACGTTCTCCGTCACCCTGCGCCGTCCCACCCTCCGTTGGCAGGAGCTGTTCGACGTCCTCCTACCGAAGCACGACGTCGAAGGAGCCGACTTCCTGAATGACTACTCCACCGAATCCTGGGTAGCCGGAGGCCCCTTCGTCTTCGACCGGATCGAACCAGAGTCGGGTCTGCCCCGGATCTACCTGGTCAGGAACGAGAACTACTGGAAGAGCGATCCCGCCACCGGGATGCAGCTGCCCTACCTGGACGGGGTCGAGTTCCGCATCATCCCCGAGACGTCGACGCTGATTCGGGAGTTCCTGAACCGCGAGGTCGACGTGATCAACCCGCCACCGTCGAATGAGACCATCGGCCGGCTCTTGGGCGAGGGGGTCGATGTTCAGCTGCGCTCGAGTCCGGTTTGGGAGCACTTCTCGTTCCAACTCGGCGAACTGAATCGAAACGGGCAGTCCCTCAACCGGTTCGTCGAGTTCCGTCGCGCCGTAGCGCATGCCATCGATCGGGATGCGATCGGCGCTGGTTCGATCTTCACCGGGAGGGACCGGCTCGACTCGCCCTTCGAGGTGGCGACACGGTCGCTCACATCGTCGCCGTGGGCCCAGTACGACTACGACCCGGAGCGAGCTCGCGAGCTTCTTGCCGAGGCGTGCGCGGCGGCGGAGCGCGACTGCGTCGCCAATCCGCCGACGCTCGTGTTCTCGACGACCAGCAACGCCGAGGAGCGGCCCCGCGTCGCCAGGTTGGTCGAGGAGATGCTGGAGGGCGTCGGCATCCAGGTCGAGCTGGAGCTGGAGGACTCGTGCATCTTCTTCGGGCCGACGTTGGACACCGGTTCGTTCGACATGGGGCTGTGGGCCTGGGTGGCGAGTCCCGGGGTTGCCGGCGCCGTCGCCACCCTTCAGATCTACGACCCGGATGCTCCACCGCCCGAAGGGTTCAACTACGTGCGCTGGGGGACGCCCGCGGTGTCGGGTGTGGACAACGAAGCGGCGACCCAGTTGCGTTGCGGTACCGGCTTCTCGATCGGTGAGTTCAACCAGGGAGCGTCCACCGTTCGTGACGAGCACACCGAGCGCTACGCAGAGTTGGTCGACGCCATGCAGTCCACCGTAGACGACGACCTGCTCAGGTCGTACATCGCCGAAGCGGAACAGATCCTC
>JBFIQU010000074.1:0-9482 GCA_041609395.1 Acidimicrobiia bacterium
CGGCGCCGTTGCCCTGGCCCGCGCCTGGTACCGCCTGCCGTACTGCTGGGCCGGGATGGCGATCGAACGCAGCGAACGGAGCATCGTCTACCGGTCCCGCCGCCGCTGGCCGCGCTCGGTCGCCGCAACGAGCATGATCGAGGTCGAGCCCGGTGACCGGATCGCGCCGGCCGACGTGTCCGATCTCGACCACTTCCTCACCGCCAGATGGGGTCTCTGGACGAAGCTGCGCAGCCGGCTCGCCTATGCCGCCGTCGACCATGCGCCGTGGCCGCTGTTTCACGCCGAGACCGGGGACGCCGAGACCGGCCTGGTGGTAGCCGCCGGCCTTCCGGAACCCTCCACCGACCCTCACGTCCGCTTCTCCCCCGGCGTCGACGTTCGTATCGGCCGGCCGGAGCGAATGCCCTAGCCCGGCTTCGTCACATCGGCGAGCGACGCACCGAGTGCGGCTACCAGATCGTCGCCGCGAACGTGGATCGATACTCCGTGCGCCCCGCCACCGATGGCCACGTTCTCAGATCCCTGCAGCCGCTCGTCGCAGATCACCGGGAGCGAGCGGTGCGACCCGAACGGCGTGATCGTGCCGCGGGCATACCCGGTCACCGCTTGGGCCTCCGCAGCGTCCGGCAACGACATCCGGCTCACCCCCAGGAACGCTCGCAGCTTGGGCCAATCCAGAGATCGATCCCCCGGCACCAGCACGAAGACGTAGTCGTCGTCGCTCCGGCGCACGACGAGCGTCTTGATCAGCCGTCCCAGCTCGATGTTCTGGGCGGCGGCGGCTTCCTCCGCCGACTGCACGCGTCCGAACTCGACGACGTCGTGATCGAGGTCCCGCGTGGCAGCGTCGCGCAGCGCCGGGGTATCCGGCACGGTCGTCAGTCCTCGAACAGAACGTCGGCGAACTGGTTACGGAGCACCTTCTTGTCGAACTTGCCCGTGCCCGTCTTGGGGATCTCGTCGATGAAGACGATGTCGTCGGGAAGCCACCACTTCACGACCCTGTGTCCGAGATGCTCGAGCAGATCGTCCTTTGTGGCATCGGTGCCGGGCCGCAGCACCACCGCAGCCATGGGACGCTCCTGCCATTTGACGTGCTTGACCGCGATCACGGCAGCTTCGGCGACCGCCGGATGCGCCATCAGCTCCCTCTCGAGATCGAGCGATGAGATCCACTCGCCGCCAGACTTGATGACGTCCTTGGCGCGGTCGGTGATGTGGATGTAGCCCTCAGGGTCGATCTTGCAAACGTCACCGGTCCGCAGCCAGCCGTCGACGAACGAGTCTGACGACCGCGGATCGTTGAGATACTCCGCGGCGATCCAGGGGCCGCGTATCAACAGCTCGCCGAATGCCTCGCCGTCGTGCGGCAGCTCGGCGCCGGCTTCGTCGACGATCTTGACCTCCAGTCCCAGGACCGGCAGGCCGGCGGTCTCGAACCGATCGAGCTTCTCCTCGAGCGGCGCATCGTCCATGTGCGGCTTGAGCTGGGCGACGGCGGCTATCGGGTTGGTCTCCGTCATACCCCAACCCTGCACCATGGGGACGTCCTGTTCCTCCGCAAACCACTTGATCAGAGCCCGGGGTACTGCCGAACCCCCGCACAGCAGCGCCCGCATGGTTGTGAGGCGTTCGTCGGGGTGTTCCATGAGGTACTGCTGAACGCCCAGCCAGACCGTGGGAACGCCGGCCGAGAAGGTCACACCCTCGGCGTTGAAGATCCTCACGAGGCCTTTCGGGGAGAGATCGGGTCCGGGATAGGTCAGTTTGGCGCCGACGGTGACCGCCTGGAACGGATAGCCCCACGCCGCTGCGTGGAACATGGGCACTACGGGAAGGATGTTGTCTCTGGCGGAGAGCGGGAAGTTCGCAACGTTGTTGACCGTATGGAGATACGTCGAGCGTTGGGTGTACGCCACGCCCTTCGGATTCCCGGTCGTACCCGATGTGTAGCAATACATCATGGGTGACTGCTCATCCAGGACCGGCCATTCGCCGAAGGGCTCGGCGGCGGCGAGGAGATCCTCGTACGCCACGGTGTTGGGGAGGGTGGTCTCTGGGACATGATCGCCGAGGATGACGAATCGTTCGACGGTGGTGAGCTGGGAGGCGAACCGCTCTACGAGGGGTATGAGATCGGGATCGACGAAGATGACCCGGTCCCGGCCGTGGTTGACGATGTAGGCCAGCTGATCCGGAAACAGGCGCAGGTTCAGGGTGTGGCAGATCCGGCCGGTGTTGGCCGTCGCCCAGTAGAGCTCGTGATGGCGGAGGTTGTTCCACGCAAACGTGCCGACGGCTTCCCCGGGCTTGACGTTGAGCTCGTCCCCCATCGCCGTGGCCAGTCGCCGGATCCGATCGTCAGTTTCCCGGTACGTTGCCCGCCGGACGGAGAGGTCGTACTCGACCGACACGATCTCCTGGTTCGGGAAGAGACGGATTGCGCGGTCGTACAGGGTCGACAGCAACAGCGGAAAGTCGTCCATCATGTGCGGCATCGCTCGCCTCCCGTGGCTTCGGTGCCCGGAATCTACCCGGCCCGGTACGCTGCTTGCCGTGACAGAGCTCCAAGTCGACGCAATGGCACACGGCGGTGAAGCCGTGGGGCGCCTCGATGGCAAGGCGTGCTTCGTGTACGGGGCGATGCCCGGCGAGACGGTTGCGATCCGGGTCACCGACGATCGTGGATCGTGGGCCCGGGCCACGCTCGATCGTGTCCTCGTCGCAAGTGGAGACCGCATCGAACCACCGTGCCGCCATTTCGACGAGTGCGGCGGATGCGACTGGCAGTTCGCCCGCTACGAGAACCAGCTGGAATGGAAACGGGGGGTCGTTGCCGGCCAGCTGCGCCACCTGGGACGGATCGACGCGCCTCCCGTTCGAGAAACGGCAGCACCGGGGCCGCCCTTCGCCTACCGCAACCGCATGGATTTCTTCGTCGCCGGGGGGCGCCCGGCGTTGCGAGCCCGCCGCAGCCATGAGGCGGTGCCCATTGCACATTGCCTGGTGGGGGCTCCTGCCATCGACGAGATGTTCCGCAACCTGCCGGATCTCGGTCGCGCCCAGCGGGTGATCCTGCGATGTGGTGTCAATACGGGCGACCGCCTCATGATCGTCCACGGCACTGCGCCGCCCGGCATGGACGACCTCGATGTCCGGATCGCCACGACGGACGGACGGCGGCTTCGCGCGCTCCGCGGCGAGCCGTTCCTCACCGAGCAGGTCGCCGGTGTGACGTTCCGCATCACGGGGACAGCTTTCTTCCAGGTCAATACGGCAGGCGCCGAGGGGCTCGTGCGCTTCGTGGCTGAGGCGCTGGGCGAGAGGCGCACCGGGAGCATCCTGGACGCCTACGCCGGAGGCGGATTGTTCAGCCTGACGGCGGGGGCAGCCGGTCGCGTGACGGCAGTCGAGTCGAGCGGTCTCGCGGTGAGCGACCTCGAGGCCAACGTCGCAGCCGCCGGTGCCGCCGTGGAGATTCGCCGGGGCCGGGTCGAGACCACCATCGGGAACCTCGGGCCCTTCGATGCCGTGATCGTCGACCCGCCGCGCCGGGGTCTGGCACGGGATGGAGTGGATGCGATCGTTGCCACCGATGCGCCGATCATTGCCTACGTATCGTGTGATCCTGCTTCGCTCGGGCGGGACGCGGCGTTGCTGACCTCTGCGGGGTACACCCTGGACTGGGCACAGCCCGTCGATCTGTTCCCCCAGACGCATCACGTGGAGACCGTGGCGCGCTTCGTCCGCGGTCGCTGAGCCTCTACGCTCCTGTCCGAAGGGAGGGTGTCATGGCCAACGGCGCCGTCGTCAATGCACTGCTGTTCGACGGACAGAGCGATGCGCCGCGTCCGGGGCACACGGTGGTGTGGGAGAACGACACCATCACCTGGGTTGGGCCGGACGGCGACGCCGACCTCGGCGACGCACAGGTCATCGATGCCGGCGGCGGGGCAGTCGTCCCGGGCCTCATCGACGCGCATGTCCATCTGTGCATCGACCCGACGCCGGAAGGCATCGAACGCCTCGCCTCAGAGCCCATTGCCACCGTGGCGATTCGGGCGGCGACCACCGCCAAGCGGCTGCTCGAAACCGGCATCACCACGGTTCGCGATCAGGGATCACGCGACGCCGTAGCCGTCGACGTGGCATCGGCGCAGCGAAGCGGGTGGCTGATCGCCAGCCGGGTGGTTGCGGCGGGGCGCGGAATAACCACGGTGGGCGGCCATGGGTGGATGATCGGCGTCGAAGCCAAAGGAATCGAAGGCTTCGCCGCCGCCGTCGCTGCCGAGATCGACAACGGAGCTCAGGTCATCAAGATCTTCCCGACGGGCGGCATCCTCGGCAGCGGCGCCCACGGGTTCACGGTCACCATGACCGCCGACGAGATCGCGGCGGCCGTGGAGACGGCACACGAACGTGGGGTCCTCGTTGGCGCACATGTGCACGGCCCGGAAGGCATCGACCTCGTTCTCGACGCCGGCGTCGACACGATCGAGCACGGCACCGGCCTCACCGCCGAGCAGGCCGACCGGTTGCGCGAAACCGGGACGGCGCTCGTCCCGACGCTGCAGGCCGTCGAGGCGATGGCGGCGAAGCGCGACGAGATCTCTCCCGAGCTGTATGCGCGGGTCGCCGAAGTCAGGGAACGGGCGGCGAGCGGCACGGAACGAGCGATAACCGCAGGCGCCGTCGTGCTGGCCGGAACCGACGCCGGCACGCCGTTCAACCCGGCCGGCGGGCTTGTCGACGAGATGCAACTCCTCGCCGATCTGGGTCTCGGTACGGCCGGGGCGCTGCGGGCGGCAACGTCACAGACTGCCGCGGCGCTGCGACTCGACGGGCTCGGCGCCATAGCCCCCGGCAAGACGGCAGACCTCGTGGTCGCCACCGGTGACCCCCGTCAAGATCTCCAGGTGCTGCGAGCGCCGCGCGCGGTCGCGCTGGCAGGCAAGATCCGCGTCACGACCTGAGCCTGCGGCTCAAATCTGGTCGAACAAGCTGCGCCGCTTGGACTCGAATTCCTCGTCGGAGATGACGCCCTGGCGATGGAGCCGGGCCAGCATCTCCAGTTTCGACGCCGGGTCGACGGCGGCACCGGCCAGCTCGGCGGCCCGCTGCTCCCGCACCCGGTAGATCTCCGACTGAAAGGCTTCAGGCTCGGGGATGTCGGCGAAACGGCTCTGTCCCTGTTCCCCCGCCGACTCGATGAGCAGGTCACCCGAGCTCAGCAGTCGTTCGAGGATGTTCTGCGAGAACCGCACGTCGTTGATGTTTTCGAGGGGAATCTCGAAGCCGCGCCGGGCAATGACCCCGGAGCGCACGATGAGGCGCTCCGTGGTGAGGACGTACATGCGGAAGAACCAATTGATGAAGGGCCGGAACCCCCAAAACAGGATGATGCCGATGCCGGCCGCCGTGACGATCCAATCGACGATCGGTTCGTCGGGCGGCAGCCACGTCCAGGTGAGGACGATGACCGCCAGGCCGACCAGGGCCCAGAACGCGGGGATGACGAGGAGCCGCCAGTGGGAATGAAACTCGTGAACGACCGACTCGCCTTCGGTCAAGAGGCGCCGTGGATACTCCATACCCGGGATGGTACGACATCCGGCACGATCACGCCGTAGCTCTGGATCGAAGGCGGCCGCACGGTGTCACATGAAGAAAAGCGACCGGTGGTGGGCCGGTCGCTCTTCTTGCGGAAACCCCGAGAAAGTTTCGACCGAAGCCGTCACCCCCTCGGGGTTCCCATCGATGACCCCTTGCGAAGTCACCGTTTCCCTGCAGGGTTGTCCTGTCGAGGTGAACCCTTTCGAGCCCGCCCCGGCGGGACACCAGGTGATCTTTCGATCCCCCGGTACGTACGGCTGCCTTGCGACGTCCGCACGTTGGCGCCGGCGGTCCCCGGTCGGCGAGGCTCTCACCCCGCCGCCTTGGCGCACCGAGCGCCGGTCCTGGATCCCGTCGGATCGTGGACCGCCTTCCGGTTCGGCGACTCCGGCCCGAAGGCCGTTCCCGCCGTGCCCCCTTGCGGAGGCTCCCGGTCGGCCGCTCCAGCCTTTCGACTGTTGCGGTCGGTCTGGTTTCCCTAACCGACGGCTGGCAAGCTATGGCCTTCCGGGACGGGCGTCAAGTCGAACTGGTGGTTGGTTTTCGCGAATGAGCCGAAAGTTTCGCGAGCCGGATCGCTACTGCTGCGCTCCCGCCAGCACGGGCTCCGGAACACTCGATTCGAGATCGGACCACGCCGGGCACATGTCCCGGAACGAGCAGTAATCGCAGAGCGGACCTTGGCGGGCGGGGAAGTTGTCCTGGCTGATCGCTCGATCGATGGCGGCCCATAGCGCACGAAGCTGGCGGTCCATCGCATCGAGCTGCTGATCGGTCACCGGGATCGCATACATGGTGGGTCCGTTGAGATACAGCAGCCGCAGTTCGACCGGAGTGCGGCCCCAGCGCTGCCGAATCAAGAGCGCGTAGATCTTCAGGGCGAAGAACGCCGGCAACGCGTAGCGCTCCGGCGGTGCCTTCCCCGACTTGTAGTCGGTGATGACCAGATCGCCGTCGTCGTTCTCATCGATGCGGTCGAGGATGCCCCGGATCACGATCCCGTCGAGATCTTCGGTCATGTCGAGTTCACGGCCGGCAGGATCGAACGCCGACGGGTCTTCGAGAGCGAAATAGTTGGCGAGGAGTTCGAGGCTTTCGATCCCCCACGCTCGTTCGTCGTCGACCGACTCGAAGAGATCCGGGTACTCCTCGTTGCGGATCTCCTCCCACGCGGTGCGGAAGAGATCGAACAACGCCTTGGGGCTGCGACGATCGGGCGGCAGGTCGAAGAGTCGCTGCAAAGCCAGATGTGCGGTGGTGCCCCGTGCTTGATAAGGACTCGGCGGCTCCTCCAGCCGCTCCAAAGCCCGGAAGCGGAAGAGTTGCGGACAAATCTTGAAGTCACCGGCACGGCTGGGTGACAGCGTCTGGAGCGGCTCGAATTCCATGCATGTCACTATACGCCCCGAGAGTGACACGTTTGTAATTCTTTTGCCGTAGTGCTCGGAACGCGAAAAATGAGACTGGGTCGCGAAAACCAGCCATGCGTTCTATTTGACGAGCCCCCTCTGATTCCGTACATTCCCACCGTCTTCTTCGGAGCCTTCGGGCGTTGATGAAGGAGGCCGATCCCTTCGGGGTTCGGCCGGAAGGGCTCTCGGGCTCGGCTGGCCGGCTGCGGAGGGATCACGAACCCGACCAGACGGGCCTCGGCTCGGATGGACGGGAATCGGAGTAGCCGAAAGGTTGCTTCGAGAGTTCGCCGGGAAACGGGCCCGAAAGGGAGACCGGATCCGGCGGGCGCTGGAACCCCGAGAGGGCGGAGGCTCGTCCGAAGCTCCCTCGGGGTTCCGCTAATTTCGGCCTCCGGTCACCAACCACGAGATGGACCACCACCGGCCACCGAGTTGGAATTGGGTTGGGGGCCGGGACTCCTCCCCGAGCCTCTACGGATAGATGCCCCTGGCCAGCTTCGCATTGACGACCCGGCGTATCCCCTTGATGAGGGCTGCGGTCCGCATGTCCACACCCTCCCTGACCGCAGTATCCAGAACCTCCGAGAACGCACGGTTCATGATCTCGCGCAGCCGGCCGACGATCTCCCCTTCCGACCAGAAGTAGTTCTGGAGATCCTGCACCCACTCGAAGTAGGAGACGGTCACGCCCCCGGCGTTGCCGAGGATGTCGGGAACGATGAAGACACCCTTCTTTTCGAGGATCTCATCGGCGGCGCGCGTCGTCGGACCGTTCGCACCTTCCAGGATGATCCGCGCCTGGACGCGATCGGCGTTCTCGTTTGTGATCACGTTGCCGACCGCGGCCGGAATCAGCACCTCGCACGGCAGTTCGAAGACGTCGGAGCTGTTGATCTCGTCGGCGTCCTCGAATCCTTTGACGCCGCCGTGCTCCTGGACCCAGCTCATCACCTGCTCGACGGGCAGCCCGTCGTCGTTTCGAATCCCCCCGGTGATATCGGAAACGGCGATCACCTTGCAGCCGAGTTGCTGTGAAGCGAGGGCCGCGTACTGGCCGACATTCCCGAAGCCGTGGATCGCGACCCGGGCTCCGTCGACGTTCAAACCGATGTGCTGCGCGGCCGGCGGCAGGAGACTCACCAGACCCCGGCCGGTGGCCTCGCGCCGGGCAACCGAACCGCCCAGGGCCGGCGGTTTTCCGGTGACCACGGCCGGTTCGCTGTGGCCGACATGGGTGGAGTACGTGTCCATGATCCAGGCCATCACCTGCTCGTTGGTGCCCATGTCGGGCGCCGGTATGTCCTGGTCGGGGCCGATGAAGTTGATGATCTCCATCGTGTAGCGGCGGGTGAGTCGCTGCACCTCGGCGCGGGACAGGCTCCGCGGGTCGACGCGAACCCCACCCTTGGCGCCGCCGAACGGCAGACCGACGATGGCGCACTTCCAGGTCATGAGCATCGCGAGCGCCGCCACCTCCCCCAGGTTCACGTCCTCGGCGTAACGAATTCCGCCCTTCGTGGGACCCATCGTCAACAGGTGCTGCACGCGATAGCCGTAGACGGTCTCCACGTGGTCGTACTCGTCGCGCCGGAAGGGAAAGCTGACGATGAGCGACCGTTGCGGGATACGGAGCCGCTCGCGGACGTTCCAGTCGAGCTCGATGAGCTCGGCGACGCGATCGAACTGCCCGAGAGCTTCGTGATAGAGCGGTGACTCCCACTCGAGAAGGACTTCTTCGGCCGGCGCGATCTCCATGCTTTGCCCTTCCTGCTGCCGCAGGGCAATCTAACGGTGTGAACGAGAAACGGCCCGTCTTCACGATCGGTCACGGCGCCTCGGACTTCTTCGGACTTCTGAGCGTTCTCGAACGCCACGGGGTGACGACGCTCGTCGACGTTCGTTCCGTTCCGTATTCCCGGCATGCTCCCGACTTCGTCAAAGCCACGCTCGAGGAACACTGCCGCGCCGCCGGCCTCGGCTACCGCTGGATGGGCGACCGGCTCGGCGGACGCCCCGGCTCCGGGGACCGGGAGGCAGTCGCGCCTGCCGGGTTCGCCGGCGCCCTCGGCGAGATCGGACACCTGAGCAGTGGCGGGAACGTCGCGTTGCTCTGTTCGGAGGCCGATCCCGCGCACTGTCATCGATCGTCTGTACTGGCGCCGGCCCTGGAGGCAGCCGGTCACCACATCGTTCACCTCCTCCACGACGGCTCTGCCGTGCCCCACCAGCCCGGGTTGTTCGAGCCCGGCGAAGCCTGATTTCGTCGCACCGCCGCGATACGGTTCCGGCATGGAGGAATGGCGCATCGACCCCGCCGATTGGGCTACGGCCGTCGCATCGTGCGACGGACCCCAGCTCGTCGTCGCCGGCCCCGGAGCCGGCAAGACCGAGTTTCTGGTGCGCCGGGCCCGCTACCTGCTCGAAGCACAGGCGCGCCCCGAAGAGCTCCTC
>JBFIQU010000075.1:0-9454 GCA_041609395.1 Acidimicrobiia bacterium
ACCTTCGAGCGCCAGGGCGGTGTGCTCGCCGGCGACGACCAGTTGCTGCAGTACTGCCGTCACGTGATCGGTCATCCGGCCCAGTTCGTGCTGCACCTCCTCGGCGAGGAGCCACCGGCGCCCGCCGCGGAACAGGACGCATGGCATTCGAGTGAACTCATCCAGCTGGCCAACGTCACCCGTGACATCGAGAAGGACCTCGAACGCGGGATCGCGTACGACCCGGCGCTCCGGCCGTATCTCGGCGAGAAGTCCGCCGGTGTCGGGCGCGCCGAGGCGATCGCGACGATTCGCCGCCGGCTCACCGGACTGGCCCTGGTCCGTGTCGCCGCCTTCCATCGCCTGTTCCGGGGATTCGCCCGCCACCGCCCCTCGACTCGCTTCGCGGCAGTGCTCATGTTGCTCTTCACCGACCGCCACTACCGTGCCATGGCGAGACGCGTCGGCCTGCAACCGTGGCCCGGGCCCCGCAGCCGGACGATGGTCGTGATCCGCGCGCTGCCTGCGCTGGTGGTACCGGCCTTCGCAGAGAGAATCGTGGCCCGGGTCGCGGCACGGAGTGCGGTCGCCGCCGCACGGCTCCACCCGACCGGGGGGTAGTCAGTCCTCGCTCAGGACGGCGACGTCTCGCCCCTCGGACCAGTGCGGACTGCCCGCATAGGGCCAGCGTTTCTCGATCTCGGCATTGAGTTCGGCACCGACGAGGAGGGCGATCGCAGTCAGGTAGATCCACAGCAAGGCGACGAGCGGTGCCCCGACAATCTGGAAGGCGTTGTCCGACTCGACGAAGTTGACGGCGTACACCCGCAACCCGAAGCTCCCGAGCGCCCACACCGCCAGTGCCAGAGCCGCGCCGGGGACATCGCGTACGAACCGGGTCCGCCACGGCGGCACGATGTGATAGACCCACGTGAGGAGAGCGATGCCGACGGCGACCACAACGGGCCAGTAGAGGACCCGCCACACGACCTCGAACACTCGAGCCAGGCCGAATTCTTCGGCGAGCCCCTCCCCGAACTCGGGCCCCACGACGAGCAGCGGCAGCAGCACGGCCACGGCGACGACCCCGCCGGCGGTGAGTGCGATCGCCAGGCCGGTACGGCGCACCCAACCCCGCCGTTTCTCTTCCAGGTCATACGCCCTGGTTATGGACCGGATGATGACCCGGGCGGCCCGCGATGCCGACCAGACCGTGAGAACCAGACCCAGCGAGAACACGTCGATGCGGGGATCGTCGAGGAGTGCCGCCACCGCGGGGCGAACCGTATCGTTGACCGTCTGGGTGGTAAGTACGGCGCCGGACCACTCTATGAGCTGGTCACCGATCGACATGACCGCGTCCTCGCCGAACAGCGAACCGACGAAGCTGAGGGCGCCGAGTGCCACGAGGGCGAGCGGCGGCAGGGCAACGAGGAGGAAGAACGCCACTTCGGCGGCCAGCCCTGGAAGCCGGTCGTCGATCGAATCCCGGTAGGTCTTGCGGGCCAGGTCGATGAGGAGATCGGCCCAGCGACCGGCTCGATCGGGCAACGCCTCGGTAGCGGCGGGCTCAGTCACCCGGCAACCGTACCGGGTCGGTGGTTCCGAGCCGGGTAACCGGACTGTTTGACGATGTGACAGATCGCGTCGTAATGTCGCCGCCCATGACACCGCACGCCGAGATCCTCGATGCCGTGGCTACGGCGGTATCCCGCTACGGGCTGGCCCGGTTCACGATGGAAGACGTAGCCCGGCATGCCGGCCTTGCTCGCCAGACCATCTACCGGCATTTTCCATCGAAAGACGCCCTCATCGACGCCCTGATCGCCCGGGAGGAGGGCCGGATCCTCGACGACGTGGCGACCGCAATGAATGCCGAGACCCACCTCGATGCCGCCCTGGAGCGCGGGGTGTTGACCGCACTCCGCCTGCTGCGCAGTCATCCCCTCCTCGCGCAGCTCCTCGACCTGGAGCCGGCCGCGGTGCTCCCGTACCTCACCACCGAAGGACATGCCCTCATCCAGCGGGCCGCGGCCGACCTGAGCTCGCTGTTGGAGGAGCGCCTCGCTCTGCCGCACGAGCAGGTGGCACCGATCGCCGACACGGCGGCCCGGATCGTCGTGTCGCACGTGCTGACGCCGACCGGCGAGACGGATGAGACCGTCGCCGCCCGGATCGCGCCCGTGCTCACCGCGGCTCTCGAAGCCGCCACGGTCGTGAAGGCACCGTCGTGAGCGAATGGCACTACACCCTGCCGGTCGCCGAGACGCAGTGGCATGTCCCTCAGGGCGCCGACATGACCTTCAACTGGGACTACAGCGACACCCGGGACCGTCTCCTCCGCCTGTACGAGAAGGGCAAGGACAAGCAGTGGAACGCCACCCATCGCATCGACTGGTCCATCGACGTCGACCCGACCGATCCCGGCGCCCGACCCGACGAAACGATTGCGATCTACGGCAGCCCCGTGTGGAATCGTATGACGGCGGACGAACAGGCCGAGCTGCGCCACCACCAGCAGGCGTGGATCAACTCCCAGTTTCTGCACGGCGAGCAGGGTGCCCTGATCTGCGCCGCCAAGGTCGTCGGCACCGTGCCCAACATCGATTCCAAGTTCTACGCCGCGACGCAAGTCATCGATGAGGCCCGCCACGTCGAGGTGTACAGCCGCTATCTGCGGGAGAAGCTCGAGCTGTCCTACCCGATCACACCTGCGTTGCAGACTCTGCTCGACCAGGTGATCCGCGATTCGCGATGGGACATGACCTACCTCGGCATGCAGGTGATGATCGAGGGTCTCGCCCTGGCCGCCTTCGGCCTGATCCGGGACTTCACCACCGAGCCACTTGCCAAGGCGATCAATACCTATGTCATGCAAGACGAGGCGCGTCATGTTGCGTTCGGCAACCTGGCCCTTCGCGACTACTACCCGCACCTTTCGCAGGCCGAACGGGACGAACGTGAGGAGTTTGTGGTCGAGGCGTCGTGGCTCATGCGTGACCGGTTCAACGGCGACGAGGTGTGGAATACCCTCGGGCTCCCCGCCGACGAGTGCATCGCCTATACGGAGCAGTCCCCGCTCATGGCGAACTTCCGGCAAATGCTGTTCTCGCGCCTGGTGCCGACGATCAAATCGATCGGTCTGTGGGGGCCGAAGGTGCAGCAGGCCTTCACCGAGATGGGCGTCATCCACTTCCAGGACCTCGACGTCGAGGCGATGTCGGCCCAGGACGAGGAACTGGCGCGCCGTCTCGACGAGCAGTACCGGCTGAACGCGGATGAGGCCGACGCTGCGGCTCGGGCCGGGGTCGACGAGCGCCGCGCCCAGGAGGTCGCCGAGGTCATCGCTCTCGGCGACGACGACGACTAGCGCAGTACCTTCTCCAACCAGGGCGGCGCTTCTGCCTCGTGGATCGGCCGCAGCGGGGTGATGGCGATGACCCCGTCGGCTGCGGCTTCGACGTCGGTTCCGACCAACGACGTGCCGGACCGCAACCCGCCGCCGAAATCGTGCACGTAGGTCCCGTCGCGGCGGCGCGCGAACAGGCGGTCGTATCCGACGCTGGCGACCGATGTCAGCCGCCGCTCAGTGCTGCGATCGGCATCGTCCGGCATGTTGACGCTGATCACGGTGTCGGGCTCCGGGGCAGCGGCGAACACGGCGGACGCGATGTCGCACGCGACGCCGGCGAGTCGCTTCCACATCGTCGCTGCGTCGTCGGTCCACACCCACTGCTTCCACTCGTCCCATGGGCGGCTGGTGACTCCCGCCGAAAAGGCGAGACCGGGGACTCCGGCCAGCGTCGCTTCGATGGCCGCGCCGACGGTTCCCGACGACTGGAGGTACGCGGACCCGTGGTTGTACCCGATGTTGATGCCGGTCACGACGAGGTCGGGAGCGTCGTCGAACAGGGCGTGGACACCGAGCTGCACGCAATCGGCGGGGTATCCCGACACGGCATACACCTCCGGACCGGTGGAGCTGCGCCGCTCGACGCGGAGGGGTTCATACCGGGTGATGGCCTTGCCCACCCAGGATCGCTCGCCGTCGGGCACCACGACCCGCACCGGAGCAACCGTGGACAGCGTTGCGGCAAACGTCAGAAGGCCCGGCGCATCGATGCCGTCGTCGTTGGTCAGAAGGATCCAGGACATGCGGACCGAGAGCGTAGCGAGTCGGTGACGGCATGACGCGCCGAAGGGGCCCGGGTGGGCCCCTTCGCGCGGTACCGCCTTGACTACTTCTTGCGGGCGGGCTGTTTTGTCGTGGATTTGGCGGCCGGCTTGGCGGCCTTCTTGGCTGCGGGTTTCTTGGTCGCTGCCACGATCTCCTCGATCGAGAGTCCCGGGCCTCTCCGGCCCGGTACGTGGTTTCCGGCACGAGCCGGATCACCGGAATCGTATCGGGCGCCCCGGCAACGGCCGTATTCGAATAAGCAATCTTTTCGCGATCTCAGGTCAGCGCGGCGAGCTCGGCGAAGGCGATGGCTTCCGCCAGAATCGAGCGCCGCAGGTCTCCGAGGTCCACGCTTTCATCGGGCCCGTGGGCGGCGCTCGTCGGATCGCCCGCACCGATCAGCACGATCGAAGCGTCGGGAAAACGGTCGGCGAAGTCGGCTACGAAGGGAATCGAACCGCCCACGCCGATCTCGACCGGTTCCCGCCCGTAGGCGATCTCGAAGCCGCGCCGGAACGCTTCGTAGCCGGCGCCGGTCGGGGCCAGGTCGATCGGCTCGCCGGGCGGCAGCTCCGGGGTAACCGTCACCTCGGCACCCCAGGCTGCGGCGCGGTGCAGGTGATCGACCAGGGCCTGCTGGGCCGCGGCGACATCCTCCCCCGGTGCCAACCGCATGCTCACCTTGGCGCGCGCTACGGGTACCAGCTGATTGATGGCTTGATCGATGCGCGGCGCATCGATGGCGAGAACGGACACGGCGGGCTGTCGCCACATGCGACCGGTCAGCGTTCCGGACCCGATGGTGGCGATGCCGTCGATCGCTCCCGCCTGCTCGCGAAGTTCCGCTTCGCTGAGATCGAGCGGATCGGCGTCCTCGCTGACGAGCCCCGGGATGGCCACCCGGCCATCGGCGTCGTGCAACGTGGCGAGGATCCGGGAGAGCACGGTGAGGGCATCGGGAAACACTCCGCCGAACCCGCCGGAATGGACCCCGTGTCGCAAGGTGCGGACCTCGACGATGCAGGCCGCCAGGCCCCGCAGCGAGGTCGTGAACGCCGGAGTACCCACCCTCCAGTTCTCGGAGTCGGCGATCACGATGACATCTGCCGCCAACCTCGCTCCGAAACGGGCGAGGTATTCCCCGAGATGTTCCGAACCGGTCTCCTCTTCGCCTTCGACGAACACCTTGACCCCGACCGGAGGGCGTCCCGCGTGGGCGCGCACCGCGCCGGCATGAACGACGATGCCGGCTTTGTCGTCGGCCGAACCCCGGCCGTAGAGACGACCGTCACGATCGGCAGGATCGAACGGCGGCGAGGTCCACTCGTCCCCCGACCCCGGCGGTTGGACATCGTGATGGGCGTAGAGCAAGACGGTGGGAGCTCCCGGCGGTGCGGCGATCTCGGCCAGCACCGCGGGATGCGAACCTTCGACCTCGAGCAGTTCGACTGCGTCGAAGCCCGCGCTGCGCAGCACGTCGGCCGTGGCCTCCGCGGAGCGCCGCACTGCGGCAGCGTCGAACCCCGGCGCACTCACGGACGGAATGCGGATGAGCCGTTCCAGGTCCGCCCGGTTCTCGGCGAATTGCGCATCGACGGCGGCGATCAGGTCGTGGTGCACATCACCACTCGCATTTGGCGAGGACTTTCTCGGCGATCTGCGTCGTAAAGCTCAGCTCATCACCGAGGGCCCGCCACGGACCGGCGGCGAGATGGTCGGTCAGAGCCTCGACCGACTCCCACAGGTCGCGACCGATGGCGGTCAAGCGGCCGTCGGCCAGAGCGCCGCGTCGCGTCAGGTCGGTGAGATCGGGTTCGATGTCCTCGTCCCGATAGCCGCGTCCGCGCGGAAGCGCATCGATCGGATCATCGTCGCGCATGCCGGCGGCGAGGATGTGGCCCTGGAGGGGCGTGAGATCCTTGGTGGCGAGAGCGAGGATGTGTGCGTCCCCGCGATATTCGCGCAGCACCGTGGCCGCGCCGAGCAGCTGCGCCGGACCCTCGTCGGGCCATTCGACGGCTGCCCACGCGGCGGTCAACGGCCGGCCCACCGTCGGCGCTGCCGCTGCGGCCTGGCAGTAGTACGGGACCAGCAGCTCCAGCTCCGGACCTCGGGGATACACCGCAGCCGCCGCTGCGGCCAGCCGCGGTATCGCCGCCGCCAGGATGTCGTCCGGCGACGTGTGCTCCCAGATCCGGCCCACGATCTTGGCCACCATGATCTCGGGGAAGAAGGCGAACGCCGATCCGACGAGAACCGGGTTGGGCCGACCCATCGGGGCGGCGCGGAGCGCGAAGTACCCCTTCGGGGCATCGAGACCGAGATCCTCGAATAGCCCCTTGATCTCGGGGTGCTCCCAGTTGAACTGCACCCTGGCCAGCTGTTCTGCTCGGCGCGCAGCATTGCGGATGTCGCTCACGGGATCACCCTGGCACGGGCCGCCAACCGGCGCAACGCCGTTAGAGCTCCCCGCCGTCCCAGCCGCTGAGCTCGGTGAGGCGATCCCACAGCTCCTGCCGCGTGCCGTCGTCGGTCGCCGTGCGGGAGACCACGTTGGTGACCCGCGGAGTGCGGTCGAGCCAGAACAGACCCGAGGACGTCGCCGGCTCGTCGGCTGTGGCGAGCCACACGATGGTGTCGGCGCCCTGTTTCGGGGTCCTCAGGAACGGCTTCATCACTCGATAGAAGCCGGGGAGCTGAGTTTCGACTCCGGGTGTATCCGCCCAGCCGGGGTGCATGGCGTGCACGACGATGCCGCGGTCGCGCAGCTTCTCGGCCCACATCTCCGTCAGCACCACCTGGGCTCGCTTGGTCCGCGCGTACGCAACCTTCCCGTCGAACTCGCCCTTCTTGAACTCGAGGTTATGCGGCTTGATGGCCTGGGTGTACATGCCGCCGGACGAAACGTTGATGATGCGGGCGGGTGCCTCCGCTGCCTCCAGTTTCGGCACGAGGAGGTTCGTGAGCAGGAAATGTGAGAGCAGATTGGTGGCGAGCGTGAGTTCGATCCCCTCGGTCGTCTCACGACGCGTGTCGGGAAGGATCCCGACATTGTTGACGAGCACGTCGATGGCATCGAAGCGATCGGCGAGACGGTGTGCCAGATCCCGGGTCTCCGACATCAGGCTGAGGTCTGCCAGTTCGACCAGCACCCGGTCGTTCCCGGTCGCGGCGGTGAGTTCGCGTCGGGATCGCTCGGCCCTGGCCTCGTTCCGGGCGACAAGGACGACCGTTGCGTCCCGTGCCGCAAGACCCTCGGCCGCGGCGAGACCAAGCCCCGAGGTGGCGCCGGTGACGACGACGACCTTGTCCCGCATCGAGACATCGAGCGCAGGCCAGAACGCAGAACGAACCCGGTACCCGAGATTCGTGAAGCCGGGCAGGCCGAGAACGATGGACCGGTCCACCAGCTTGGTGACGAGCGACGGCCCGTCCACAGCAGCCGGATCCTTCACGACAGCGCTCGCTCCAGCCCGTCGACCGCCTTCTTCCCGATCTCGTGCAACCGGCCCGAGAAGAGCTGCTCGAGGAGCGTGAACGGACCTTTGAAATCCAGGTCGGCGATGTATTCGATGCGGGTCCCGCCTTCGTCGACGGAAAACGTGATCTCGTCGACGGCGGTCAGCGCCCGCCCTTCGCCGACCAGCACCACCCGGTGCGGCGGCTCGTACTCCGTGATGCGGTACCGCATCGGAGCTGTGGACGGCCCGAATCGGACCCGGAGATCGAACTCGGCACCAACGCCGACCGGGCCGTCCCCGACACGTTGGGACGAGGCGACGCCGGGGTCCCACGACTCGATGTTGGCGAAGTCGGCCGTGTAGGCGAAGACCTCGTCGATGGACTTGTCGACGGTGCGGACTTCATGCAGGCGAACCATGGTGTGCTTTCTGTTCGGGTCGTATCTGATACGAAACGATAGGGGGTGCTGGATGCCGGCTCTCCATCATCCAGAACATCGGCGAGCCGCACGCCACACCGGGTTGCTCTCAGTCGAAGACTATGTCCTGGGGACGAACGGGGACCCGGGTCAACGGCTTGCCGGTAGCCGCGCGAATCGCGGCAACGACGGCGGGCGTCGAGCTGATAGTGGGCGGTTCACCCACACCCTTGGCGCCGAAGGGGCCGAAGCGGGAGCCTTCCTCGACGAGGCGAGTCACTACCTCCGGGGCATCGAGCGCAGTGGGAAGCAGGTAGTCGGTGAAGTTGGCGTTGAGGATCTTGCCGCCCGAGACGACGAGTTCTTCCATCACGGCCAGACCCACTCCCTGCAGAATGCCGCCCTCGATCTGACCGATCACCGCCTGGGGGTTCAGAGCGCGCCCAACGTCCTGCGCCGTGTCCACCCGCACCACTCGAACCAGCCCCAGCTCCGGATCGACGTCGACGACGGCGCGATGCGCCGCCACCGCAAAGTCGGCATGCACGTTGCCCTGACCGTCGACACCCGGCACCTCGGTCTCGGGATGCCGGTACCGCACCGTTGCTTCGATGACACGCTTGCGGCACACCTGGTTCAGTGAAGCAACGATTTCGCCGTCCCGCCACACTCCTTCTTCGTCGAGGTCGTCTCCGTCGTGCGTGGCGAGGACCTGGGCTCGGATCCGTTCCGCCGCCTCGTAGACAGCGCTTCCCGTCATCTGGGTCTGCCGGGACGCCGAGGTCGAACCGGCCGAGCCGAGCTGGGACGTATCCGCCGGGATCCATGCAACCTTTTCGATGCCCAGAACCGATCGAGCGATCTGGCGGCACACGGTGATCATCCCCTGGCCGACCTCCACCGCCGCGCTGTGAATCTCGACACCGGCTTCGGTCAGCACGACCCTGGCCTCGGCGTAGTCGTCGTATCCCTCGGAGAACGCAATGTTCTTTATCCCGATTGCGTAGCCGACACCGCGCCGCACGGCCGACTGCGGTGTCGTCAATCCGGTTCCACCGGGGCGGTGCCGCGGATCCGTGTCGGCCGGTTCGTCGGGAAGCGGGATCGCCGCCAGCTCATCGATCACACGGCGGGTTGGGAGCGGACCCTCCACCACCTGGCCCGACGTGGCAACGACGCCACCGGCTTCGAGGGCGTTGCGGCGCCGGATCTCGAGGGGATCGAGACCGAGTTCTGCAGCGAGCCGATCCATCTGCGACTCGTAGGCAAAGCATGACTGCACGGCACCGAAGCCGCGCATGGCACCTGCCGGCGGGTTGTGGGTGCGGACGGCCCACGCGTCGACGGTAACGGACTCGGCCGTATATGGACCGACGGCGAAGTATGCGGCGTTGCCGATCACCGCCGGTGATGTCGCC
>JBFIQU010000076.1:0-9414 GCA_041609395.1 Acidimicrobiia bacterium
AGTCGTGGCGCCGGGCCAGATCGAGCAGGAGCAGAGCTGTGAGGGGACCGTGAACCAGCGTGCCCGGATACCCCTCCACCTCCACGACGTACGGATGGTCGTAGTGGATCCGGTGGGTCTTGAACGTCAGCGCCGAGAACCGGAACAGCAGGCGGGAATCCGGGATCACCGTCCTCGTCCACGGTGCTTCGGGTATCGGGAGGGTGCCCGGCGGCGGGCTATCGCTGCCCGCGTCCCGGTACACGAGGTCCTGCTCCTCGATGAGGACCGGGCGGTCTCCGGACGTCACTTCGATGCGAACGGTCACGAACGTGAGGCGGCCCGACCGTCCCGTCTTCTCCTCGACCCGGTCGATCGTCCGTACCAGGCGAGCGGCTTCCCCGACAAGCAGCGGTCCGAGGAACCGGGTCCGCCCACCTGCGAACATCCGGCGCGGCTGGTCGATAGGTGGGAGGAAGTCGCCGCGCCGCGCATGGCCTTCCGGGCCGAGGCGTGACTGACGCGGTGTGTCCAGGAAATACAGCCAGTGCCACATCGGCGGAAGCGCCTCGCCCTCCAGCGGCGGTCCGGTGTCCAGATCGAGGGTCGCCGTGAGAGCTGCCGCCGGCCAGGCGGCAATCACGCCGTCGACCGACTGGGTACGTCCGACCCAGTCCCCGTCCCGATCAGACACCGGCGACCACCCCGCGGTCGTGCAGGCTCCCGACCTCGGATGGGCTCATGCCCAGCACGCCGGTGAGGATCTCGTCCGTGTGCTCACCGAGCACCGGCGCCCGCAACGGCGGCAGCCGGTCGGGTCCGATAGGTGAGGCGGGCGTCAGGTACCTCCCGATCTGAGGTTGGTCTATGTCGGCGAACATCGGATTGGCGGTGGACACCCGCGGATCCTGCTCGACCAGGTCGCGGAAGGAGCGGTAAGGACCCCACAGAACGCGGTGCTCGTCCAGCCTGCGTCCGGCGTCGGCCAGCGAAACCGACGCGAACCACGGCTCGAGCGCTGCGGCGATGGCCTCCCGCGCCTCGAACAGGTCGCCGTCGCTCACGAGCGGGCGGCCCAGCGACTCCTCGATTCCGGTGAGTTCGTCGTTGATCTCCGTCGCTTCGGCAAGACCACGGAACTGGCGCGGGGTGATGGCTACGACCATCACCCTCTCGCCGTCGGCAGTGGTGAAGTCGCGGCCGAACGCCCCGAAGAGATGGTTGCCGTAGCCGGGCCGGTCTCGATCCAGCACCTGCACTTCGGCGATGTGGCCGAGATGCCCGAGCACGGCAAAGGCGACGTCGCTCAGCGGGATTCTGATGAGACGGCCGGCGCCGGTGCGCGTCCGGTGACGCTCGGCCGCGAGGATGGCGGTGGCTGCGGTCATGCCGGCGATGAGATCCCACGTCGGCACCACCGAGTTGACGGCCCCGTCGAAATCGGCGGGGCCGGTCACGAGCGGGTATCCGGTGGCGGCATGCACCGTGTAGTCCACCGCCGTTGAACCATCGGGATTACCGACGACATGACACACGATGAGATCCGGCCTTCGCCGCCGCAGATCGTCGATGTCGAGCCAGCTCGACTCCGGATAGTTGGTGAGGAAGATCCCCCCATCGGGGCCGGGGGCGGTGATCAAGGCTGCCGCCAGGTCGCGACCCTCGTCGCTGGACAAGTCGAGGGCGATGGATCGCTTGCCCTTGTTGAGGCCGGCCCAGTACAGGCTGACGCCGTCATCGGTCACCGGCCAGCGACGGTGGTCGATGCCACCCCCGATCGGGTCGAACCGGATGACGTCGGCACCGAGCTGAGCCAGGGTCATCGCACCGAGGGGTGCTGCGACGAACGCCGCCCCTTCGACGACACGCATCCCCTCGAGCATTCCGGACATACCGGTCCCTTCGCGCCGCGGCGAGTGTACCGGGGCGGGGGGAACCGATCCCGTCCTGCTACAAAGGGCCGCCAGCGACGCGACGGAGGCTCGTGGGAATCCGCAGTGTCCCGGTTCCGGACGGCCGGCTCTGCCGGCCTGCTTGTGGTCGAGTGCTCATCTCCCAACTCGACGTAGACGACGAGATGCGGTGACCATCGACTTCCTCGATCTCATCACCCGGCTCGACGCCGTCGTCTCGGCAGCGATCGACCGGCTGGTGGCGGCTACCGCCGAGGGGGACACCGTCTCGATCGACCAGCTGGAAACCCATCAGGAGGCGGCGTACCACCTGGCCTTCATGGCTGCCGAGACCGAAGCCGTGCGCGCCCTCGGTGCCGCGAGCGCCCGCGAGGTCGGGTCCGTGGACGTCGTCGCCGTTGCCGAACTGGTTGCCTCGATCCTCGACCGGATGGCCGGCAGGCCCGGCCTGAATCCGATCGACGGTCGTGGCCGCCTCGAAGAGGTCGTCGCCGCCGGGCGCCACCCCGACTTGCTCGCGGCCGCCGCGGCGACGCTCGCACGTTCCGGGATCGACGACAGAAACGATCTCCCTTCGGAGCTGGCACTGGTCGCCGAGACGTTCGGGCGGTTTGCCGACGAGGTGATCGCTCCCACCGCCGAGGCGGTGCATCGCCACAACCTCGACGTACCCGACGACGTCATCACAGGCCTCGCCCGGCTCGGCGCGTTCGGGATGTCCATTCCGGACCGCTACGGCGGCTTTGCCGACGAGGGCATCGGAGCCGGGGGGATGGTCGTTGCCACCCGGGAGCTCTCGCGGCGGTCGCTGACGGCGGGATCACTGTTGACGCGACCCGAGATCCTCGTGGCCGCACTTCTCGGCGGCGGCACGGAAGCCCAGCGGAACCGGTGGCTTCCCGCGGTCGCCTCTGGAGCCTCGATGGTGTCGGTGGCGGTGACCGAGCCCGATCACGGGTCCGATGTCGCCGCGATCCGCACGACCGCCACACCCGCAGACGGCGGCTACTGCCTGCACGGCACCAAGATGTGGGCCACGTTCGCGGGGCGCGCCGAACTCCTGACCGTCCTCGCCCGGACCAACCCCGATCGCAGCGCAGGGCATCGCGGCCTCTCGCTGTTCGTGGTGGAGAAGCCCCCATACCCGGGCCACCATTTCGTGGTCGAGCAGCCCGGCGGGGGCCGGCTCGAAGGCAGAGCGATCGACACGATTGGCTACCGCGGCCTCCACAGCTTCGAGCTCGTCTTCGAGAACTTCTTCGTTCCGGCAGACGCCCTCATCGGGGAAGCGGACGGAGCCGGGCGCGGGTTTTATCTGCAAATGGACGGCTTCGCCGCAGGTCGCCTGCAAACGGCGGCACGGGCCGTCGGCGTCATGGAAGCCGCGTATGGCGACGCTCTGGCACATGCCGCACGGCGCTCCGTCTTCGGCCGACCCCTCATCGAGTTTCCCCTGGCGGCGGCGACGCTCGTGAGAATGGCGGCCCGGATCCGGGCGAACCGAGCACTGTTGCACCGGGCTGCGGACGAGTGGGGCAGCCGGCGCGGCGCAATGATGGCGGCCATGGCGAAGGCGCTCTCCGCTCGCGCGGCCGAGGAGGTCACCCGCGACGCGCTGCAGATCCACGGCGGCTACGGCTACGCCGAGGAGTATGCGGTGAGCCGCTACTTCCTCGACGCCCGAGTTCTGTCGATCTTCGAAGGAACCGAGGAGGTCCTGGCCATCAGGGTCATCGCCCGCGCCCTGATCGAGGAGGCGCTCCGTGGTTGACGCTGCCTACCGGATCGGGTTCACCGACTGGCTGGCCTGCGCCGTCGGTGGATCGGGCGAGCCGGCGGCCATCGCGGCGACCAGGGTGGCGGAAGGACCGGTGGGGCGCGCCATGGCACTGGCCGTAGCCGGACACATCCTCGATTTCGACGACACGTACGCACCCGGCCTCGTCCATCTGAGTGCTCCAACCGCCCCGGTGGCTCTCGTTCTCGGAGCCCATATCGACGCACCGGTCGGAGCGGTTCTCGATGCCTACGCCGAGGGGTTCGAAGCCATGGCCGCCGTGGCCCGGGCGAGTCATCCGGAGTTGTACGAGCGGGGGTGGCACCCGACCGCAGTCACCGGCGTCGTGGGCGCCGCCGTTGCGGCGAGCACCCTGCTTGGCCTCGATCGGCAGCGGACGGCCGCTGCGGTCCGTCTCGCTCTCACCGGCGCCGGCGGGTTGCGGTCGGCGTTCGGTGCCGACTCCAAGTCACTGCAGGTTGGAGTGGCGGCGGCGCAGGGGTTTCGTTCGGCACTCCTGGCGGAACGTGGCGTATCGGTCCCCGGGACCGTGGTCGAGGGGTTCACCGATGCCTACGGAGCGGTGTGGGCGACGGCCGGGTCTCCGCCGGCCGTCCACGACAACTGGATCAAAGCGTATCCGTGTTGCCTGCAAACCCACGGGCCGATCGACTGCGCGCTCGAGCTGGTGCGCCGCGGGGCCTCTCCCGACGGACGGGGCATCGTCACCGTCCACCCTCGTTCGAGGCAGGCTGCGCCGCTCGATGCCGTGCAGACGGGTCTGGAAGCGAAGTTCTCGATCCCCTACACCACCGCCCTGGCCCTGCTGCGGGGAGCACCGGGGGTGGATGACTTCGCAGCCGTCGACGCCGGCGTGTCCGCCGTGGCGGCTCGAATCGGTCTTGAGCTCGACGGCACGATGGGGGAGTCGGCGGCACGGCTGGAGTGGACGAGCGGCGGGAGAACCTTGACGGCAGGTGTCGATGCAGCCTTGGGATCGCCGCAGCGTCCGATGGACGCAGCCGGGCTCGCAGCCAAAGTTTCATCGCTGGCCGGGTCGCGGCTGGAAGGAGTGCTCGACGACACGACGGCACCGGCTCGCCGCGTCCTCGACCTGGTGGAGCCGGTGTGAGCGGGCTTCTCAACGGGGTCCGGGTCGTCGACATGTCGGTCGTGCTCGCCGGACCCTTCGCGGCCCAAGCCCTGGCCGAGATGGGCGCCGACGTCGTCAAGGTGGAGCCGCCCGGCGGTGACCCGGCGAGGGGGATCGGTCCCCACCGCAACGGCAGGTCCCTCTACTTCTCGGCGCTCAACAGCGGCAAACGGGGCATGGTCGTCGACCTCGCGTCGCCCCAGGGTCTCGATCAGTTCCATACCCTCCTCGACCACTCCGACATCTTGATCGGGAATCTCCGTCCCGCCGCAGCACGCAAACTGGATCTGCATCCCGACGCCGTGATCGCCCGGCATCCGAAACTGGTCTATGTCAGGATCTCGGGCTACGCCTCCGGCACACCGTGGGAGCAACTCGGCGCCTACGACCTGATCACGCAGGCGGAGAGCGGGATCATGGCCGTCACCGGAACCGACGGCGGCGAGCCGGTCCGCGCCGGCGTCGCGATCAGCGACCTTGCGGCCGGGCTGTGGGCGGCGCTCGGGGCGGCGGCGGCCTATGCGGGACGGCTCCGTACCAGCCGGGGTCGCTACATCGAGGTTCCGTTGCTCGACGCCGCCATGTCGCTTCTGACCTACATGGCCGCCGACGCGCTCGAGACCGGAATGGACCCGGGCCCGGTGGGATCCGGACATCACTCGATCGTCCCCTACCGGGCCTATCCGACCGCCGACGGGCACCTGGTTCTCGCGGTCATCGGTGACAAGTTCTGGCCGATGCTGTGTAACGCTCTCGGTTTGGAAGACCTCGGGGCTCGCGAGGATCTGCGCACCAACCCGGGACGGGTTGCGGCCCGCAGCGAAATCGACGGCGCACTGGTCGAAGCATTCGCAGATCTCGCCACCGACGAGGCCCTGGCTCGTCTGGCCGCCGCCGGCGTGCCACACGGGAGGGTCAACGGGATCCTCTCTGCAGTGGGCTCGCCGTATGCCGCCGCCACCGGCAGCGTGCTCGACATCCCGACTGGCGACGGCGGCTACCGCATCGTGCACGGTCCCCTGTACGACGGACGGCCACTGCGGCCGGCTCCGGCCCTCGGGGAGCACACGGCGGAGATCCTCGCCGAGCTCGGCATCGTCCCCTGACCGCCGGGTCACCGGGCCGGGAGACGCGGCGGGTTGGGGGCCCGGTCAGTGGCCGCCGAGGAATGCCCGGCGAACCTCGGGATTGTCGATGAGCTCCTGTCCGGTCCCCTCGTAGGTGTTCTTTCCGAGTTCGAGGACGTAGCCGCGATTCGACACCTCGAGACCCTGCCGGGCGTTCTGCTCGATCATGAGCACCGTGAGCCCTATCTCTTCGTTGAGTCGCCGGACGTGGCCGAAGATGGTGCGGGTGATGGAAGGAGCCAGTCCGGCCGACGGTTCGTCCATCATGAGCAGGGCCGGTTCCAGCATGAGGGCGCGCCCGATCTCCAGCATTCGCTGCTCGCCGCCGCTCATCGTGCCGGCGGCTTGCTTGCGCCGCTGGGCCAACCTCGGGAACAGTTCGAAGACCAGGTCGATGCGCTCGGCGATGCGATCCTTGTCCCGCTCGACGTACATCCCCAGCTCGAGGTTCTCGAACACCGTCATCTGGGGAAAGATGCTCCGGAGCTGGGGCACGATCGAGATCCCCCGCTTCAACACCTCCTGGGGTGTGGAGTTGGTGATCTCGTCGCCCTTGAACGTGACACGGCCCTTGCGGACCGGAATCAAGCCGTAGATCGCCCGGAAGACGGTCGACTTGCCGGCGCCGTTCGGCCCGATCACGCACACCACCTCCCCGTCGTCCACATGGAGGTCGACTCCCTGGAGGATGTCGAAGTCGAGATACCCGGCGTAGACATCGGAGACCTGGAGAAGAGAGTTTCTGCTCATGTGCCGAAGTACGCCTCGATCACGTCTTCGTTGGCCATCACCTCGGCGGGTGTACCCTCGGCCAGCTTCTGGCCGTAGTTGAGGACGTACACCCGGCTGCACAGATCCGAGATGAACCGCATGTCGTGCTCGACGACGAGGAACGTCTTGCCGTACGACCGGTTGAGCTCGCGGATCCGATCCTTGATCGTCTCGACGAGCGTCGGGTTGACGCCGGAGGCAGCTTCGTCGAGCAATATCAGATCCGGGTCCGGCATGAGGGCCATACCGAGTTCCAGGAGGCGACGCTGCCCGCCGGAGAGGGTTCCCGCCGGCGCGTGCGTCAGGTGAGCGATCTGGAGGAACTCGACGAGTTCGTGGGCCCGCAGCTCGACGTCGGGATGGCTCGGAGTGAGCTGACTCCACACACTCTCACCTCGCCACTGCCGGCTGACCTTCAGGTTTTCGAGGACGGTCAGCTTGCGATAGACGCGAATGACCTGGAACGTCCTCGCCATCCCCATGTGAGCGACGTGGTGGGGCTTGAGTTTCGTGATGTCCTGACCCTTGAAGACGACCCTTCCCGCGTCGATCGACTGGACCCGGCTGAGGCAGTCGAAGAGCGTCGTCTTGCCGCTTCCGTTCGGTCCGATCAAGCCGACGATTTCGCCGAGGTTCACGACGAAGTCGACGTCCTTGACGGCGACGAGCCCGCCGAACCGTTTGGTTACGGCGCGCCCCTCGAGCAGCGGGGTGGCGACGGTCACGGTTCGACCTCCTGCGTCGCGGCGTCGTCGGGCCTTCGTCGTCTACCCCAGAGACGCTGCAGGCTGATGGCGGAGCGGTCGCCGAGTTTGCCCATGATTCCCTGCGGGACGAAGAGCACGATGAGGATGAGCAGCATCCCCTCGACGATGAGGTGGTATTGGAGGAAGTTGGCCCAGACGACGTCGCGCATCCAGTAGATGGTCGCGGCGCCGACGGCCGGGCCGGCGACGGTACCGAGTCCGCCGAGCATCGCCATCATCACGAGCTCCACGGTCCGCTGCTCGATGAACACGATGTCGGGATCGATGAACGTGTTCTGGTATGCCCACATCCCGCCGATGATCCCGGTGAGGAACGCAGCGATGGCGAAAATGATGATCTTGTTCAGCGTCGTGTTGATGCCGCGCATCTCGGCGCCGACCTCGTCTTCGCGAATGGCGATGAGTGACGACCCGAACTCCGACCGGCGGATCCACCACGTCAGGGTGATGGCCAGGATCGCCATACCGAACGTGAGGTAATAGAAGAGCGGCCGGTTGAGATAGGGCGGCAGCGTGAGTCCGACCCCGCCGCCGGTCAGCGGCTTGGCGACACGGATGATCTCCCTCATAGCAACGAACGTCCCGAGCATCGCGATGGAGAAGTACGGTCCCTTGAGCCGGAGCGTGGGGAAGCCGATCAGGAGGGCGAAGATCATCGCATACACCGCGCCGGCGACCATGGCCGGCGGGAAAGCCCACCCGGCGTCCATCATGATCCCGGTTCCGTAGGCCCCGATCCCGAAGAAAACGGCGTGGCCGAAGTCGACGTACCCGGTGAAACCGCCGGTGAGGTTCCAGTTGGTCGCCAGGGTCACCAGCATGAACATCTGCGTGAACGAGAACAGCCGCGAGTTGGTCACGAACTTCTGGTCGGGGAACGCCAATGTCAGGATCGGCAGCGACACGAGCACGGCGACCAGGATGAGAAGAGCACCCGCCAGCCAGGTCCGGTTGACGGTAGGTCGGGCCAGCTGGGTCGTGGTCACAGCTGCACCGGCTGTTGATCGACCGGGCGCAAGCCTCCGAAGAGCCCCTGCGGTCGCGTGATGAGGACAACGACGAGCAGGACGAAGGACGACACGATGGCGAGGTTGGTCCCGATGCCCGACACGTACACCCCAACGAAGCTCTCGATGAGTCCCAGCACGACGCCGCCCATGAGCGCACCGGGAATGCTTCCCAGCCCGGCCAGCGCCGTGATGGCGAAGGCGCGCAGCGTCAGCGGCGGACCCATGAAGGGGAAGATGGCCTGAGTTGGGCTGATCAGCGCTCCGGCGACCCCGGTGATGGCGATGCAGATGCCGAAGGTGATGGCGTAGATCCGCTTGATGTTGATTCCGACGATGCGGGCCGCCTGCTTGTTCTGCGCCGCCGCCCGGATCGACTTCCCGGTGCGGGTGCGCTGGAGGAAGAGGGCGAGTGACGCCATGATCACCAGGGCGACCCCGAGAATCGCAGACTTCGTCACCGGGATCGTCACCGAGCCAACCGTCCACGCTCCCCGCAGTCCGGTCTCGGTGATGCGGGGATCTGCCGAGAAGATGAGCTTCATGATGTTGGCGATGCTGATCCCGAGTCCGAACGTGACCAGGAGCGACACGAGGTGGGGCCGTTCCACGACCCGATTGATGAGGACGAACTGGAGGATGTAGCCGATGACGAACAACACCGGCAGCACCGCCAGGATGGCGAGGAACGGATCGACCCCGAATTCCTTGTTCAGGAACCAGGTGATGTACGCCCCGACCATGATCACCTCGCCGTGGGCGAGATTGATCACGCCCATGACCCCCCAGATGACGGAGAAGCCGAGCATCATCGCGGCGTAGAAGCCGCCGAGCATCACTCCGTTGATCAGTGCCTGGACGAACTGATCCACTGGCGCCTCTCCTTCGGCACGTAGCTCCAGAGGGTGGGGTCGCCGGCC
>JBFIQU010000077.1:0-9400 GCA_041609395.1 Acidimicrobiia bacterium
ACGGGGATCTCCGACATCCTGGTCCTCGACGAACGCCTCGTAGCGGTCGGCAGGGTGGGCTTCGCTGAGGGGTCGACCGCAGTCGTCTGGGTGTCGGCCGACGGCACGCTTTGGGAGCGGGTCCTCGTCGAGGATGGGACGAGGGGGCTGTTCACTTCGCTTTCCGTCGACCCGGCGGGCCGCCTCCTCGCCATCGGAACCACGGCCGTCTGGCAGTCCTCCGACGGCTACGAATGGGCACCGCTGGCCGTGGCCAGGTTCGGCCCGGGGACCTCCCGGGGTATTCCCGGGGTTGGAGACAACGTCCTGCGGATCGCTGATCTGATCGTGGCAACCGCCATCTACCCGTACGGGTGGGGCGCGGCCGGCTTCGGCCCGAGCCTGGAGTTGTGGGAGTCCGGTGACGGTGGGGCCACCTGGCTTCGTGTCGACACGGACGACCCGGTCTTCGCAGGCTACAAACCCGTGGTCAAAGACATGGTGGAGTTCGAGGGCCGCATCGTGGCCGTCGGTGAAGGAGGCCCGAATTACCTCGGCGCCGACGCCGCCGTCTGGATCGGAACCTGGGAGGAGTAACCCATGAACCGCAACCTGACACGCTCACTGCTCATCCTGCTCACCGTCGCCGCCCTCGTCGTGATCGCCCTGCCGGGCAGCGCCAAGCCGCCGGAGGGCAAGGGCAAGCCGCCGGCGGAGCCCCCGACCACCGCAACGTGTGGGACAATCACCCTGATCGGCGCTAGCGGCAGCTCCACATTCGAATGCGACTGGACGCCCGAGAACACGTCGACTCCAGGTCTCGTCACCGTCGAGACCATCAGCGGTGACGTGACACGGCTCCTCGTGCTCGTTCGCGACTCATCTCCAGGGGACATCTGTGTGTTCGAACAGTGGGACCGGCCCGTCGCGACCGAATTCGAGGCGACGGTTCCGTTGTCGACGGACACCGAGTCCTACTGGGAGTCTCCTGAGCACTGGTGCAGCCGCTTCGATGGGGTGCCCGGAGTCCGGGAGGACCTGAACGGCAAGCCACTGCACCTTCGGATCGACCTCCGCGCCAAGAAGGGCACAGAAGTCCGGGTGACGCTCTCGCCCGGACAGCAAGCGCAGCCCTAACCGTCGTCGACCTTCCCTGAGCATCAGCCGCGACCTGTCGAAGCCCGGGCTCAACGGCCCGGGCCTCGCTACACGCCGACGACGCCGCTCTCCGTCGCGAGATGGGTCATCCGTACGTCGTGAGCGTCCTCCGGTATCGCATCGAATACGAGCCCATCGAGTGTGACCCCGACCCGCAACGCGTCGGGGCGCAGCTCGCTGCAGAGCCCGTCGTAGTACCCGGCGCCCCGCCCGAGACGGGCACCGCGCCGATCGAACACGAGGCCGGGGACGAGGGCAACGTCGATCTCCTCTGGATCGATCTGACCGGCATCCCCGGTTGGCTGGAGAAACCCGTATCGATGGCGTTCCATGGGAACATCGATGGGGTGCACGGTCAACGGCCCCACCGGAGGAGTGCGCGTCACGGCGCACCGAAGCCCGGCGACCGAGGTCAGCGGCGTGACGTCGATCTCGTCGGGCATGGGCAGGTAGATCAGCACCGTGCCGTGGAGGCCGTCCCATCGCCGCAGGTGCCCCACGACTGTGCCGCTTCGACCCGCCGCCCGCAACCGATCGCGTTCTGCTCGTGCCCAGGCGCGCCACTCGGCTTTGGTGGCGTCGGAACCCGGACTGCTCACTCGGCAAACAACTTGGGAGCCAGCTTGGTGAGCTCGTCCTGCACCGAGAACGGAACGATGTAATCCTCTTCGAGGCGGATGTCGTCGATGTGGGCGGCGATGTCTTCGACCGTGAGCGGCCCTTCCTTCTCGGGATGCTTGAAGTACCCCTCGGTGAGCCCGACGAAGAACCGTGCCACCGACCCGCCACCGACCGACCAGATCTCTCCGGTGAACTGGCACTCCTCGGAGCAGAGATAGGCAACCACGGGAGACACGAGCTCGGGATCGAGGTGTGCGACGAGAGGACCGAGGAGCTCTTCGGTCATACGGGTTCGCGCTACCGGGGCCAGCGTGTTCACCTTGATGTTGTATTTGGCCCCCTCGATCTTGAGCACGTTCATGAGCCCGACGAGGCCCATCTTGGCGGCGCCGTAGTTCGCTTGACCGAAGTTCCCGAGGATCCCGGCATTCGACGCCGTGACGACGATGCGGCCGTACGCTTGCTCCCGCATCTGGATGAACGCGGGTCGAGTCACGTAGAACGCACCCTTCAGATGCACATCGAGCACCGGATCCAGGTTGTCCCACTCGAGATTGTGGAACGACTTGTCACGCAGGATTCCGGCGTTGTTGATGACGATGTCAACCCGGCCGTACTCGTCGAGCGCCTTCTGGATGATCGCCTCGCCTCCCTCCGGGGTCGACACCGAGGAGTACTCGGCGACGGCAACGCCGCCGGCGGCAGTGATCTCGGCCACGACCTCATCGGCCGGCGACGACGAAGCCTCGGTCCCGTCGGTTGCACCGCCGAGATCGTTGACGACGACGGCGGCTCCGCGGCTTGCCAGCAGCAGCGAGTGCGAGCGTCCCAAACCTCGCCCGGCGCCCGTCACGACGGCGACACGGTCCTGGAAATCGATCATCGGTCCTCCACTTCGAAACGGCGGTCACCCTAGTCCGGGGGCCCATCGTCTCAGATACGACTTCGAATGTCCGGGGACAAAGTACCGTTTTCCCATGGCCCGCCGCGAATCGGACCAACCGCCAAAGATACGAGTGCTGGCCGGCTTCGGTGACGAAGCCCGGCTCGAAGCTGCGCAGCCCGACCGCAACCAGCCACAGCGGCGGGTGGCAGCCGTACTCGTCGGGTTTCTCGGCGTGCTGGTCGGGGTCATCCTCGGTTCGTCGCTGGTGCGTTCGCCGCAGGACACCGCGGCCGATCCGGCATTGGAAGGCCTCGGCACGGTCACCACGACCACCACGACGGCGGCACCGACGACCACGGTTCCGGATCCGCCGCCACTACGCGACCTCGTTCCCGGCTTCGACGGCACCCTGCGCTGGATTCCGTGGGCAACCGGAGAGGACCAGGTGGTGGTGTGGGACCTCGATGCGGTCGAAGGAAGCCGAACGCCGTTGCCACCTCTCGCTCGACCGACCTACGCATGGGACTCGTCCGGCGAGTGGCTGGCTTCCCTGGCAGGAGGTGTGGGCCGCTTCGATCTCTACGTCGGTCGCTTCGGCGACCTGGGGCCACTCGCCCTCGGCGTCGACAGCTTCGCCTGGCACAGTGACGATCCGGGCCGGCTGGCCTGGATCGAGATCTTCGAGGGACGCACCGAGCTACGTGTTCTCGACCTGGCTGCCCCCACGCCCCTGCCGGCGAACCTCGGTCCCATCGACGGCGACCTCATCGCCTGGGGCGAGTGGGGCTTTCTCGTGCAGGAGGTGCCGATCGGTAAAGCCCCTCGTCTCGTCAGTCTCGGACCCGACCTGGCACGGCGCGGCGAACACGAGGCAATCGTGAGCCACCGGACGAACGGCATCTACGCCACAGCAGTGGCCACCAGCCTCACACCACTCGACATCGTCGACCCTTCGACCGGCGGGCTCGTTCCACCGGCGGATCCGGTGCCGGCGGCGTTCGAGGCGTACGTGAACCCGGCGTCCCGTCAGGTGCTCACGGTCGAACCCTCCACCGAGACGACCAGTGTGATGTGGCTTCGCAGCCTCGACGAGTCGACGGCGACTGCATTCCGGGTCCCCGGGCATCTCGTCCTCGACTGGTCACCCGACGGACGCTGGATCCTTGTCGACTCCCAGCGATCGGTCTCGACTCCGCGCGGGGTGCGCCGCCTCCTCGTCGTCATCGACACCGCCGCCGAAGAGGTTTTCGAAGTGCCGTACTCCGGCAGCCGGATCGTGGCCGCGGCGATCCGGCCGTCCAGCTCATGACGTGGGATCCAGACCAGCGAGTGCGGCCGCTCGGTCCCGGCGACGTACCAACCCCATCACCGGGACCACGTCGCGGTCTGTTTCTCGCCATCATCGCCGCCGCCGGCGTTGCCATCGGCTTCCTCATCGGGGCATACGCTTCGGGATCGAGCATCACCGCGCCCTCAGACGACGCCGCATCCGCCACCGCCCCGGACCTGGCCGGCGATCCCGACCCGACTACCACCACGACCGCGCCTCCCCCGACCACCGTCACTACCTTGCCGCCGACACTCGGCGACCTCGTACCCTCGTTCGATGGGACGCTGGCCTTCGCCGCGGACGACGAACGTCCGGTGGTAGCAACCTGGCCCGACAGTGCCCCCGACCCGCTCGTGCGCGACCTGCCCGCCGGGACCGTAGCGGTCGGCTGGAACAGCGCAGGGTCGGCAGCGGCTGCGCTCGCCGAGTCCGACTTCGGATCGTCGCTGTTCATCGAGGACGGCTCCGGATACCGGCCTCTCGCCCTGACGGTATCGTCGTTTCGCTGGCACCCCACCGATCCCACCCAGCTGGCATGGACTGCACCGGACCCCGGCGGCGGCACTGCGATCTATCTGGGTCGGTTCTCGGGCGGCCTGCCCCTCATCGAACCGATCGTCACGGGGCTCAGCTCCGACACCAGCCACTCCCTCGCAGCCTTCGGAACGTGGGGCTTCGCCATCGACGAAGCGCTTCTCGATGGTGGCGACCGCTCCCTGGCCACGTACGACCGAACCGGTCGGCTGGTGGCGCGGGCGGAGTATGCCATCGTCGCCGAACGCGACGACGGCGTGCTTGTCGTCACCGACGCACCCGCCGGCGATCCGGTACCGCTGTATCTGACCGGCATGGACCTGGCGGCGCAGATCCCCATTTCGTGGTCGATCGGCACCACACCAGCGACGTGGTCGCGCAACGGCCGGTTCTTGATGGCCGTCGTCCCCGGCCCCGCCGGCAGCGCGGTCGAACTGTTCCTGCCCGATTTCGTTATCGCTTCACCCGTGCCCGGTGACGACGAAGGTCAGATCACCGGCCGCGTCGTGCGCTACCGGATCGACACCCCCGCCGGCCGGCCGTTGGGGTGGAGCAGCGATGATCGCTTCGTGCTCATCTACTCCGACACGCTGCAGCTCGACGGAGGGCGCGGTCCCGGTCTTCTCGTCGTCGACATTCTCGACAAATCGACGCACCCCTTCCCGGTCGGCGGATCGCTTCTCGGAGCAGCCCTTCTTCCCTAACTCGGCAGCGCGCCGCGTAACGATCGTGCCAGATTCCCGTTCCCGGCGACGACGACGCCCGTCAGTCCCAGCCAGGACGCCATCGTGCCGAGCTCATCGGCGAGTTCGGCAGCGACGGTAGGCACGTCCACACCATCCTCGTGATAGGCCCCCGGAACTCGCAACACCCCCGCCTTGCGATCGGCTTTCAGATCGACGCGAGCGACCAGGCGGTCTCCGAGCAGAAACGGCATGACGTAGTAGCCGTATTGCCGCTGCGGCTCGGGGACGTAGATCTCGATGCGGTAGTGGAACCCGAAAAGCCGCTCGACCCGGTCCCTTTCCCACACGACCGGGTCGAACGGGGTGAGCAGGGCGCGGGCGGAAATCCGGCGCGGCGCCGTGGCGTCCCGATGCAGGTACGCCGGCCGGTTCCAGCCCTCGACCTCGACCTTCTCGAGGACTCCTTGCTCCACGAGCTCGGCAAGCCGGGGCCGGGCCTCCGGCATCCGTATCCGGTAATAGTCGGCGATGTCCTTGCCGGTGCCGACACCGTGGGCCCTCGCACCGCGCTCGAGAAGCCGGCGCTGGGCCTCCTCCCTGGTCGGCACGGGTGCGTTGTAGATCGCAGAAGGAACCCATCGTTCCGCCAGCTCGTAGACCCTGGCGAAGTTGCGCCGATCGGCGACGGTCAACGCGCCGTTGGTGAAGTGCCACTCGAGAGCTTCCTTGCCCTTCCCGTACCCCCACCACGGCCCGGTCCGCTCACCGGGGTCGTCGAGATCGGAGACGGCCGACGGTCCGCGATGACGGATCTCTTCGAGGATGCCGTCGAGATATCCGGGATGCTCCTGCTCGATCTTGCTAATCGACCGCCATACGGTCGCGTGGTTCATCCGCCAGCGGAACAGTGGGTAGTCCTCGATCGGCAGCAGCGACGCCACATGACCCCAGTACTCGAACAACTCGCGGCGCCGGTACGCCATGTCGTCGAGCAGCGCCATCGGGTACGGCCCGAGACGACTGAACAGCGGCATGTAGTGGGAGCGGACGGCGACGTTCACCGAGTCGATCTGCAGAAGATTCATCGTGCGGATGGCGCGCCGTAGGTGACGGATGTCGATCCGCCCCAACGGTCGGGGACGATCGAACCCCTGGGCTGCCAGGGCGATCCGGCGGGCCTGGTCGAGCGAGAGCGTGGTCACGATGAGGTGCGCATAGGGGCGGCGGTAGGCTACCCAGGTGAGACGCATCGTCGGAATGCTGCATTTCGCCGTGGGAATCGTGCTCCTCGTGTTCGTGATCCTCGGGTACGGAACCGTGGCGTTGATCGTGGCCACGGTGCGGCCGGCATCACCGATCATCGACCGGCTCACCCACAGCTTCTCGCGTACCTGTTTTCGGCTGGCGCTTTCCCGCTTCGAAGTGGAAGGTCAGGAACTCGCCGACCCTCGAAGGTCGTACGTGGTCGTTTCCAACCACACGTCGGCGATCGACATCCCCGCCTCGTTCCTCGCATCGCCGGTTCCGGTGCGGTTCCTGGCCAAGAAAGAGCTCTTCAAGATCCCCTTCATGGGCTGGGTGATGCGAGCCATCGGCATCGTGAGGACCGATCGCCAGGCAGGCCGGGCGGCACACGCCACCATCAACGAGGGCATCGCCAAGGCGGTCGGCCTGGGAAAGTCGCTGATCATCTATGCCGAGGGAACCCGGACCGACACCGACGACGTCGTCCCCTTCAAGAAGGGGGCCTTTCGCATCGCCATCGACAACCAACTCGACGTGCTGCCGATCTCGATCCTCGGCGGATGGCGCGTGTGGCGCGCCCGCACCTATCAAATCCATCGCGGGATGGTGCACGCCAAGGTCCACCCGCCGATCCCGGTCGCGGGCTTGGGCAACGGCGACATCGATCGGATCAAGAACGAGACGTACGATGCCATCGCTTCCGGCCTGGAGGAGCTGAAAGCGAGAAGCTGATAGCCGGCAGCTGGTAGCCGCTGCGGCTGGCTCATAGCTCATAGATCCTGGCTGCCGGCCCGATATTCCAGCGGTGGCCCGGGTCGCCTTACGCGCGACACGTGGTTGGCGGCAGCCCGGCTTCTGGGCCGCCCCCAACGCAACGAACCGGAACACGACGCGGAGCCAGAAGCCAAAGCAATTCAGTCGTAGACGCCGACCAAATACGTCCTTGCGGCGCGCACCTCGCACAGGAACGCCCCCACCGACGTGACCAGCTGGTAGCGATCGGCGTCTTGCTCCCCCTCCCACCACCGGCCCGTCCTGCGCCACGGACCCGCCCACGACAGCACCGGCTCCCAACGCGCCCCGAGACGGATCCGGGCCGGCATGCCCCCATCCCACTCGACCTCCAGCAACACCGGATCGTCGGGAACCAGGGCCGGTGCCGGGGACGGCAGGCGCCCCGGCCACGGCGCGGCGAGATCGCGCAGCGGTTCGGCTTCCGGTTCTCCCCAGCGATACCACCGGACCCGCTCTCCCGGATCACGTCCTCCCTGCGGACGTGCTTGCAACACTGCATCGGGACCCAGCAGGGACTGGGTTCGGAGCAGCGCTCGTTCCGCAGCATCGATGGCCGCAGCGTCCTCCTGCAGACCGAGTTGCCGCCCCCGGTCCGACACATCGGCCGGCGCTATCCGCAACCGAACCAATCCGCCGGCGATCCCGCCGCCTTCGACCCATGCCCGTAACTGCCACCGCACCCGCTCCGCCATCGCCGCCTCGTCGAACGGATCCCGGCTTCGCCACGTCCTGGTTCGGAGGGACCCCGAAGCCGCCTCCCCCTCGATGACCAGCCGGTGCGGCAGCCCTCCACCGACGATCATCCGCTCATACAGCGCATTGGCCAGCGAACGGGCCACAAAGGCGGCCTGTTCCAGGTTGTCCAGCGGCGGTACGAAGCGTTCCTCGACGGCGAGATCGTCGGGAAGTTGCCGGGGGGCCACCATGCGGTCCTGCCCATGTGCAAGCCGGTGCGCCGCCAAACCCTGGGACCCGAAGCGGGACGCCATCGCTTCCCGGGGCAGACCGGCCAGCTCTCCCAGGGTGGTGATCCCGAGCCAACGGAACGTCGCAACCAGGTCCTCCATTTCGAGCGTTCCGACATCGAGCGACCGCAGGAAGGCGGCATCGTCGGTCACGATGCGGAGCGGATCGTCGGCGGTCGCCTGTTCGGCAGCCCGCTGCGCAGCGAAGGGTCCCCCGGCGACTCCGACACGAGCGCCGGGCCCGGCGGCGGCGTCGACTTCCTTGACGACTCTCTCGACGAGCGACACCTCACCGCCGTAGTACGCGGTAGCACCGCCGATCGGGACGAACAGCAGACCCGGTGCAACGATCTCCACTCTGGGGACCAGCGCTTCGACGGCACCCGCCACCCCCTCGAAGGTGGCGGCGTCGGCAGCCGGATCGGTAGGGATCGTCGTAACGACGGGACATATCGCCTCGGCCTCGCGGCGACGCATACCGGGACGGATCCCTGCCGTCGCAGCCGCGATGTTGACGGCCGCTACCCGGTTGCGAGTATCGACCGCCTGCGCCGGTTCATCCGGCGACACGCCGCAGCGGCGCAGCGGCCAGTCCGGAAACCACACGCACAGCGTCCGTTCCACCATCGTCCACCTCGAAGATCTGAGTTCTTCCTCCCACCTGCTTGCCCGACGCCTCCACCACCAACCGTCGGCGCTGCAGACGACCGAACCCTGCTTCCGGTCCCTCCCAGGCAACGTCACGAACACGCAGACGCAGGTGAGCCAGGCCCGTCGGGAGTTCACCACGCACCGGGCGCAGTACGAGCGAAGCCCGCCGGTTGCGAACCACGGCGGCGAGACGGCGCAGCAACGGCTCCTTGATACCGACCGGAACCTCCGCGTACACCGCCGCCAGACCATCGCTCAGCGCTGCCGCCACCTGCGGCCACAGCACTCGATCGCTGCAGCGCACCACCACCAGCCGATGCGGCTGCAGTCCCGACTCCCAGGCCGACAGCGGACAGAACCAACCCCGGGCGTCGACGACCGCAACCGGAGCCCGCCGGGATGGTTCGGCCAGCATACGCAGTCCCAACCGCGTCAGACCGCTCCCGGGCATCCCCTCCAATCCGACGATCCGCCCGGGCTGCAATGCGAAGATGCCGGGATCCGCCCCCTGCTGCACTCGCCCGCCCTCCATGATGTGGGTTTCGTAGCG
>JBFIQU010000078.1:0-9383 GCA_041609395.1 Acidimicrobiia bacterium
CGATCGTGTTCACCGTCGACGGCACCAGGCAGGTGGTCGCCCTCCTGCCCGGCGACAAGCGAGCCGACACGGCAAAGCTGGCAGCTGCCGCCGGAGGCGAAACGGCACGCCGCGCCACGCTGGAAGAAGCCCGGGCGGCGACGGGCTACGCAGCCGGAGGCACCCCGCCCTTCGGTCATCCGTCTCCGGTGGTGATGTTCGCCGACCCGACGCTACGACGTCACGACGTCCTCTGGGCGGCGGGGGGTACGCCGACCACCGTGTTCCCCATCGAACTGGAGAACTTGATCAGCGTCACCGGAGCCCGGTGGGTCGACCTGGCTGAGGACTGATCCGGTTCTCGAACTAGCCCACCGGGAACGTGCTGATCTTCTCCTGAGCCGCCTCCAGCACCTGCGCCGTCATGTCCTGCAACGCCCTGGCAATCGCCAGTTCTTCGCCGATGACCGGGGTCGGGGGATCGATCGGATTGCGTTTGGCCGATCCCTTCGACTCGAAATGGTCACCGCGGAGGTTGAGCACGGCATGGGCAACGGTGGTGGTGTCGTCCTCGATGAGGTGCAGATCGATCGTGATGTCCTTCTCCACAAGGCCTCCTCCGCCGCGTGCTGCCATCCTCGGATGCGCATCGCAATCTGTAAAGGGTCTTCGGTCAGTCGAAGAAATGAAGGCCGCCGGGCCCGATGTTCAGCCGGATCTCCTCGCCGCTCTGCAGCGGTCGGGCGGTCTCGACGCGAAGTACCGAGCCATCGGGTGCGGCGACTGAAGCCCGGTAGGTGTGGCCGGAGAAGCGAACGGCGGTGACCTCGCCGGTAAGGGGCCCGTTGTCGTCCACAGCGAGTGCATCGCTCCGCAGCAGCGCCGATCGCGTGCCGGGAGCAGTGCCGGGCACGGCGATCGTTCCCCACGGCAGACGGACACGGCCCTCGTCGACGTGGACCTCGAGCACCTCGCCGATGCCGAGAAATCGTGCCACGAAGGGATCGGCGGGGTGGTCCCACACCGCAGCCGGCGGTCCGTCCTGGACGACCCGTCCCGCCCGCATGACGACGAGGTGGTCCCCGATGGCGAGGGCTTCGTGACGGTCGTGGGTGACGTACACGGCTGTGATGTCGAGTCCGTCGAGGAGCGCGTGGAGATCTTCGACGAGACGGTCGCGCAGCTCCCGGTCGAGGGAACCGAGCGGTTCGTCGAACATGAGGAGATCCGGCTCGGGTGCGAGGGCACGCGCCAGCGCTACCCGCTGCGCTTCCCCCCCGGAGAGCGATGTGACCGAGCGCTGCTCGAACCCGGAGAGGCCAACCCGCTGCAAGGCGCCGGTCACCGTGGCGGCGACGGCGGCGGGGGAGTCCCCTCGCATGTGCAAGCCGAAGGCGACATTGCCCCATACGTCGCGGTGGGGAAACAGAGCGAAGTCCTGGAACATCAGCCCGAAGTTGCGGCGATGGGGCGGAAACGCCGTCACGTCGGTGCCGTGCCAGACGACGGTTCCGGAATCGGGAGCCTGCAAGCCGGCGACGACCCGCAACAACGTGGTCTTGCCGGATCCGCTCGGGCCGAGGATCGCCGTCGTCGCCCCGGCCGGCAGATCCAGGCTCACGTCGTCGAGGGCTACGAAGTCCCCGAACCGAACCGAGATACCGCAAATGGAAAGCATCAGAAGTCGCCCAGTCCCGGTGGCCGGAAGCGATCGATGGCGAGGACACCGGCGGCGGTGATGAGCATCAGGATCGTGCTCATGGCCATGGCCGAGGCGAAATTCAGCGGTCCCGGCTGGCTGAGATATCGAAAGATGGCGATGGGAACGGTCGGGGCGTCGGGGCGGACGACGAAGCTCGTTGCCCCGAACTCGCCGATCGAGACGGCGAACGCGAATCCAAGCGCGACCGCCGCGGCGCGGGCGATGATGGGAAGATCGATCTCGCGCCACACCCGTCCCGGGGAGGCCCCGAGCACCGCAGCTGCTTCGCGGAGCCGTTCCCTGACCGATCTGAGCAGCGGCACGACGGAGCGAACGACGAAGGGGATGGCAACCAGGGCGTGGGCGATTGGAACCAGCGCCGCCGAGGTCCGGAGGTCGATCGGGGTGTCGAGCGCGATCAGGAATCCGAACCCGATCGTGACGGCCGACGTGCCGAGCGGCAGCATGAGCAGCGTATCGAACCAGCGCGAAGCCGCGCCTCGCCGGTATGCCACCACCACAGCCGCGCTGAGGCCGATGACGAGTGCCATCAGGGCGGCGACCCCGGCGAAGGCCAGAGAATTGCCGATCGCTTCAGCCGGCGCTACGAACAGCGCACGGCCGCGGTCGTCGAGAGCCCGGTAGGCATCGAGCCCGTAGCCACCACCGGTGGCGCGGAAGGACCGCTCCACCAGGACGCCGAGCGGTACTCCGAGGAGCAGTCCCATGAAGGCGAGGTTGCCCCCGACGAAGACGCGTTCACCGCGGGATCGAGGCGGGCGGGCCGCCACCGCCGCCGGCTGCAGGTCCTGAGCTACGGCGTGACGCTCTTGGTATCGCGAGTACGCGGCAAGGATCGCGGTCACCCCCACGAGTTGCAGGACGGCGAGCGCGGCCGCGATCTCGAGGTTGAGGAAACTCGTCGTCTGCCGGAAGATCTCCACCTCGAGCGTTGCGTAGCGAGCGCCGCCGAGGATCAAGATCACGCCGAACGAAGTGAACGTGAACAGGAAGACGATCGATGCGGCGGCAGCCAGCGCCGGCCGGAGCAACGGGAGCGTCACCTCGGTGAAGGCTTGCAGCCGTGTGGCGCCCAGCATGCGGGCCGCTTCAACGGTTCGCGGATCGAGGTGCGACCACAGACCTCCGACGGTGCGCACCACGATCGGGTAGTTGTAGAAGACATGGGCG
This sequence comes from Acidimicrobiia bacterium, assembly GCA_041609395.1. GTDB lineage: Bacteria > Actinomycetota > Acidimicrobiia > Spongiisociales > JAOTWH01 > JBFIQU01. The sequence continues at coordinate 2,873 of JBFIQU010000078.1, forward strand.
AGGAGGATGGACCACAGCGTTCCGTCGAGGCCAAGCCCCAGCACGCCACGGTCGCCGAGCAAGGCCAGAAATGCGGAGCCGACGACGACGGTGGGCAGCACGAACGGCACCGTGATGGCGGCTCGCAGCAGGCTCTTGCCCCGGAACGAGTACCGGGCGAAGACGTAGGCCCCGGGGAGTGCCACCAGCAGGGTCAGGATCGTGGACAGAGCAGCCTGCCAGAAGGTGAACCAGGCCACGCCGAGGAAGTCGGCGTCACCGAGCACGCGGCGGAAGCCGGAGAGGTCGTCGCCCCCGAGCCCTCGCCACAGGATGCGGACGAGCGGATACACGAAGAAGTAGGCGAGAAATACGGTGGGAAGCGCGGCGAGCAGCAGGCCCGGAACGCGGCTACGCAGCTTCGAGGTCACGGGGTTGGGGCCCGGCGGCGGTACCGGCGGCGGGCCAGCCATGCTGCGGTCCCGCCGAGCCCAACGACGACGGCCGCGATCAGGACCGGCGGGATCCCGCCCCCGCCACCCTCGATCACGATTCCGGTCCACGCTTCGATCCACACCTCACGGTTCGCTTCGATCGCCGCCGCATCGATGGTGAGCGGAGATGTGGGTATGAGCGTGTTGTCGAGGAACTCCGCCGGTATCTGCGCGTTGCCGTTGACCGGGAACACGAACATGTTGAAGGGCATGTCCTCCTGGAACGGCTCCGACAACATGAAATCGATGAGCCGGCGGGAAGCCAAGGGCTGGTCGGTTCCGGCGAGGATTCCGGCGTATTCGATCTGACGGAAGCAGCCGTCCTCGATCACCCCGGTACTCACCTCGGCGGGTGGTTCACCCTCGGCAAACACGATCTCCGCCGGGGGAGACGAGGCGTAGGACACGACGAGCGGCCGGTCGCCGCCACCGCCGAACGTGAAGGCGCCGAAGTAGGCCTCCTCCCAGCCCGGGGTAACCAGCACGTCGTTGTCGACGAGATCCTTCCAGAAGTCCCTCCACGAGTAATCGGCCCCGTCGGGAAAACGGGCGATGGTCGCAAGGAGGAATGCGAGTCCCGGGGACGACGAGGCGGGGTTCTCGACCACGAGCATGCCTCGATACCGCTCGTCGGTGAGGTCGCGGAGCGACGATGGGGGAGGGGTGCCGGTCGCGGCGAGTGCTCCTTTGTCGTAGTTCAGGCACACATCGCCGAAGTCGATCGGGGTGACCCGGCCGTCGGGAGTCGCGATCAGCTCGGGATCGACGTTGTCGAGCAGGGGAGAACGGTAGGGGTCGAAGAGCCCGGCATCGAGCCCCCGGGACAGAAACGTGTTGTCGATACCGAACGCAACATCACCGACCGGGTTGTCTCTCGTGAGGATGAGCTGGTTCACCATCTGCCCGGCGTCGCCGGCTCGGAAGATCTCCACCCCGATGCCGGTCTCCGCGGTGAACGCGCTGAGTACGTCGTCGGATACGGCGAAGGAGTCGTGGGTGACGAGCGTGACCGTCGTTGACTCCTGGGCGCCGGCCGTTGCAGTGATGGTCAGTGCTGCAGCGACGGCCACCAACCCGATCGTGTGTCTCATTGCCTTCTCCTGTGCGCGACCAGCACGATGCCGGAGCGAACCGAAACGTCCGCCCGGCCCGTTTCGAGGACGTTGCTCACCCCCCGGGTGCTGCCCGCTTCGAGGTCTTCTCCGTCGAGTTCCCACCGCAAACCCGAGGTGGAGACCCCGCGGGCTGCGCCGCCGATCGGCAGGAGCGACACGAGATCGCCGGGACGACCGTGGAGCGTTGTCGCATCGCGGACAGCCACTATCCGGTACCCGTCGACCCACCATTCCAGGTCGAGTCCTTCGAACGCTCGATGTGAGAGCAACAGGGCGTTGCCGAACAGGTGGTCGAGGCGTCCGCCGCCACCTCCGACCACGACGACGCTGGAGGCGCCGCGGCGACGGGCTGCCTCGACGGCCAGCTCGAGGTCGGTGGCGTCTTTGTCGACCGGGTGTGGTTCGATCTCGGCACCGGAGCGGCGAGCCTGCTCCAGAGTCTCCGGCTCCACCGAGTCGAAGTCACCGACGACCACGTCGACTTCCAGGCCGAGAGCGGACGCCTGGGTCAATCCGGCGTCGGCGGCCACGACGAGGTCGGGGGAGGGCAACTCGGACGCGATCGAAGCATCGGCCGGTTCGCCGCCGGCAAGAACGATTGCGATTTGGTCGGCGTCCATGCTCCCTCCGCTGGCATTACCCAGTTCAGGTTCCGTGGGTCGGCGCTCGTGTGCGCCCTCTCAGCCCTTGCGAGCTCCCCAGGGATCGCAGCTGACAGGTTAGCTGATCGCAACCGGCAACCGGCTTCCAAGATTGGGGGTTGACAAACTGATGTCACTATGACATCATATTGACATTACAACAATGTCAACCAGACAGAAAGGATCATCATGCCGATCATCACCCACGAAGCAGTCGTCGTAGCTCATGCGATGCGGACCGTGACCCGCCGCTCCCATGGACGGGCGAAAGCTCATCGCTAGGAAAACCCACCAGTGACGCCAATGTGATGTCAGGAGAAGGCACATGTGGTATCAAAGTCTCAGTATCGAAGAATTGCACCAGGCCGACCGGCGGCGTCGCCGTCCCCACGACACGCGACGGCACCGGACCGGGCGCCGGAACACCGGGGTGCGAGCGTGAGCCCGGGAGGCACCACGATGGACGTTGAAGGGATCCTCACTCAGTTCGAAGCCGCCATGACAGGGCAGGTTGCGCTATCGGGTGGGGATCCTGCCGTGGAGGAGGCCGCAGCACTGCTGCAGGCGGCGTTGCGGCCGGCGCTGCGTCAGCTGGCGCTGGATCTCGCTCAGCAGGCCGCAGGCGAGTGTGCTGCTCAGCTCCCGGGACACGCTATCGATGTCGTTATTCGGAGCGGCGAACCCGAACTCGTCGTGCGTCCCGCCGAAGCCGAGACGGCGGATCTGACCAGCGAAGACTTCGAGGCGCGGTTGACCCTTCGTCTGCCGACGACCCTCAAGGCCGCCGTCGAGGAGGCAGCCGGCGAAGCCGGTGACTCCATCAACGCCCACGTGGTGCGATTGCTCGCGCAGCGCACCGCCAAGCTCGGTGGCGGCAACAAGCGAATGACCGGAAGGTTGGACACATGACCGACCGACGTGAGCAGTTCACGATCCCCGGGCTCCCACGCATCGAGGTTCGGCTGCCAACGGGGTCGCTGCAGATCGTGGAGGGGAACACCGACTCGGTTGTCGTGGAGGTGCGGAGCCGAATGGCGGACGACCTCGTCATCGACCAAGCGGGGAACACGATCCGGATCAGCGTTGAACAGGATCGGCGGCGTCGCTTCGGTTCGTTCGACGTACACGTCACGGCCCCACCCGGGGGTGAGCTCACCGCATCGGTGGCTGCAGCCGACGTTCTCGTCGATATTCCATTGGCCACAGCCGACGTCAAGAGCGCATCCGGCGATATCAGGCTCCGCGATGTGACAGGAGACCTAGCGGTGGCGTCTGGGTCCGGCGACGTCACGGTGGGTACAGTCGGCGGGAGGCTGCGAATCAACACTGCATCCGGCGATGTGCGGGTTGCATCCGCCGGAGACAACGCCGAGATCAATGCTGCCTCCGGCGATATCACGATCGGCCAATGCATCGGCGACGTCAATGTCAAGTCGGCCTCGGGCGACATCGATCTCCAGGACTGTGCATGTTCCGATATCGCCTGCAAGTCGATGGCGGGGGATGTTCGGGTGGGATTGGCCGCAGGGCGAACCGTCGAACTCGACGTCCAAACGCTCTCCGGGGACATTCGCAGCAGCTTCCCCGAGGGTGGTGCCGGCGGCGGTCACGGCGAACCGACCCGGCTGCGGGTCAAGACGATCAGCGGTGACGTCGCTCTGAAGCCTGCTCGCTGACCGATTCGATCTTCCGTAACGCCCGTTCCACCGTAGGGCGCAGACCTTCGGCGAATACGCCGTGCCCTTCTCCCGAGGCGTGAAACAAATCCCCTGAAAACAGGGTCAGATCGCCAGAGCGGAATTGCTCCGACACCCGGCCCCACAGTGGTGGTCGAAAGACGTTGGGGACTTCGGCGACCACCCGGGTGATCGTCTCGTCGATCGCGCGAGAGCGGCGCGTCGCAAACCCGGCCAGCAGAGTCGGGAGGCGGGGAACCGTCCCCATGTCCCCGACGCCCATGATCACCACGGCGTCGGCTTCAGCTGCGAGTGTCCTCAGGATGTGACGCAGCTCGTCGGCGAATCGATCGAGCGGAGTGGCCCGAATGGCGTCGTTGGCCCCGACGGCGATGAGAGCGAGATCGGGGTGGAGCGCAACCGCAGCATCGAGCTGGTTGCGAATCACGTCGTGAGCTTTCGACCCGCCGACCGCAACCGATCTGAGTTCGACGAAGTAGCGATCGGCGATCGATCGAGCTATGCGGCGAATCCAGGTGTCGTCGATGTCGAGCACGCCGGGCGCCGTGATCGAGCTGTCGCCGAGGGCAACGAGGCGGAGGCGAGGGGCGCTCAGATCGCCGAAATCGCCGGATGGATCCTGGTTCGGGAAGCTGGGCAGATCGGGTCGATGAGCGGTCCGCAGAACCTGGGCGAGCAGCACTCCCACCACCGCAACCGGTAGCGCGGGCAGCGTATAGAGCAACGTGCGGGATCGAGACATGGCCTACCTGAGTCAATAGTAGAGGCAGCCGGTGTTGGACCGGCTCGGTTCGTACGGGTAGCGGTGCAAAGCAGAGGGGCCGCCGTTGCCGGCGGCCCCCCGCTGCTCCGATGCGGATCCGGCCCGTACCCAAGCCGGACTCCTCGCACGGCGGCCTGTCAGCCCTCCCCGAGATAGACGGTGAGGCTGAACTGCTTTGATTGCTCCATCGAACTGACTGTTACGGTGAACGGCTCCCCGTTCGGAGCCTCACCGAAGAAGACGTCGACGTACCAGGTGCCGGCGTCGTCGGCGGTCGTCGCACCGCTTCCGTACGGCGACGAGACGTTGACCGTTGCCCCGGGCTTGGTCGTCCCTGAATAGTGGTTGTAGTCGGGGTACCCGTCGAGCACCTCCCACTCCTGATGAGCGGTGAAGTCCCAACCCTCGACCCGGAACACTTCGATCGACTTCTCGGTCACGAGACCTTCCCCGTCGACGGCGCGGAACGTGAAGTCGTTCCACCCGACGGCCAGCTCGAGGTAGACGTACCAGAACCCGTCCTCGAGGACCTCAGCCTGTAGTTCGCCGACCGTCACGGTCGCTCCCGGCTCGGTGTAGCCCTTGAACTTCACAACGGCTTCGGCCACCTCGGCGCCGTGGCCCGGGGAACTGATGCTGAACTCGGGAGGCAGGCCGTCCGGCCCGCCGGTGTAGACGAACCAGAACGCCTTCTCGTGGCCGGCCGACTCCACCCAGACTTTGAATTCCTCGCCGAACGGCGCGTCGGGGAAGTAGACCTTGATCTCCCAGTGACCTTCCTTGCCGGACATCGTCTCGGCAGATCCGAACTCGGATACGACGGTGACGAGCGTTTCCGGTTTCGTGGTTCCCCAGAAGACGTCGTAGGGGATTTCCTCGCCGCACGAGCCGTACTTCTGGTTCGCGGTGAACTCCCAGTCCTGCTTCGGCGGCTCTTCGGGCACCACCCGGAATACCTTGATGGCAGCCTCGGCGACGTTGCCGGCGCGGTCCTCGGCGCGGAACGGGATCGTGTTCCAGCCGGCGGCCAGCGTCAGCGACATCCACCATGTGCCGGCTTCGTCGATGTCCGCAGTGTGGTCGCCAGAGGTGACCACGGCTCCGGGTTCGGCCACGCCCTTGAACTTGACGACCTTGTCGTCGACATGGGCCCCGTCGGCCGGCGACGTGATCTCGACGAACGTTGCATCATCGGTCTTGATGTCGACCGGGTCGGGATCTTCGGGCACATCGATGAACGTTGCGTCGGACGGCTCGTCCTTCGGTTCGTTCTTCGGCTCTTCTCGTGGTTCCTCCTTGGGAGGATCCTCCTTCGCCGGCTCCTCGATCGTGGGTGCCGGCTTTTCTTCCGGTTGCTCGGGTGCCTCGATATCGGGACCGGCCGGTCCGTCATGAGACAGAATCGAACCTACGTCGCCGCCGTCGTCGTCGGGCGCAAAGACTCCGTTGGCTGCGAAGGCGAATCCACCGAGGCCGAGCACAACGACGAATGCCGTCATTGCGATGAACCATGGTCGACGCATTGTGCGACTCACCTCTCTCCGCTTACGTCGACCATCGGCATCTCCGAGCGCGAAACTTGACTACACCGAGTAGTCATTTTCCGACTAGTCCTCGTTGTCGTGCATTCCGGCTCGGCTGCGTGGTCACCGTGTCACCTCTCCCTTTCAGGGAGAGGTCGCTGCTGCGGAGCGGCAGCGGGTGAGGGTTTGGATACGTGCTGTCCCCGCGTGGTGAACGAGTCACCTCTCCCTTTCCGGGAGAGGTCGCTGCTGCGGAGCGGCAGCGGGTGAGGGTTGGGATATATGTGCTGTCCCCGAGC
>JBFIQU010000079.1:0-8953 GCA_041609395.1 Acidimicrobiia bacterium
ACCGGATGTCCGCATCCTTGCCAACCGCGGTGCCAACGGCATCGATGGATTCATATCGAGCGGTCTGGGAAGTGCAGCCGCGATGTCCCGACCGGTGTATCTGCTCGCCGGTGATCTCTCGCTGCTCCACGACGCCGGCTCCCTGGCCGCCGTCGCCCGCTTCGACCTGCCGGTGACGATCGTCGTCATCAACAACGACGGCGGGGGCATCTTTCACTTTCTTCCGCACCGCGCATTCCCGGGGTTCGAGGCGATCTTCGGTACACCCCATGGGCTGGAGCTGGCTCCGATTGCGGCCGCATTCGGGGTCGAAGCGGCTGTGGTCGGAAGTGACGCCGCATTGCGGGAAGAGCTGGCGAGGCCGGCGGTCCATCCCCGTCTCTTCGAGGTGAGGACCGATCGGGAGGAAAACGTGGCGATCCACGACCGTCTCGCAGCTGCGGTGCAGGCTGCGGTTCGCTGATCGGCCGCCGGACCCGGACTACGCCTCACCGAGACAAGCACCGGCGCGACCGGAAGTCCGGCGCGCGGGATGGTTGATCGGACGCCCGGCCTACGGCCTCACGTCGCGGCGATGAGGTCGAGGAGGGGACGGAACTTGATCCTCGTCTCCTCGAGTTCGGCCTGGGGATCAGAGGCGGCGACGATGCCGTTGCCCGCGTACAGCAGAGCATCGCCACCGTGGAGGAGACCGCACCGCAACGCCACGGCGATGTCGCCGTCCCCTCCGGGAGTCGCCCATCCGATCCCGCCGGAATACCAGCCGCGATCCAGCACCTCGAACTTGTCGATGACGCCGAGCGCGTCTGAGATCGGAGTTCCCGCGACGGCGGGAGTCGGGTGGAGCCGGGCCGCCAGACCGAGGACCGAGATCGGTTCCGCCAACACCCCTTCGATGTGCGTAGCCAGGTGTTGCACCGTCCGGTACCGTCGCAACGTCGGAGCCGGGACCCGGAGGTCGTCGACGACCTCCCCGAGCCTGGCCGCCACGTGGTCGACGACGAAGCGATGCTCCTTTTGATCCTTGTCGGAATCGAGCAACCGCTGGCCCAGCCGGACGTCGTTGGCTCCTTCGCCGCGCGGTGCCGAACCGGCGAGGGGGACTGCCCGGACGTGGCTGCCGCGCCGTCCGATAAGGAGTTCGGGGCTCGCTCCGACGAAGGTGGTTCCTCCGCGCTGGACACCGAAGACGTAGCACTGGCCGTAGCGCTCCCGGAGACCGGCAACAACGTCGAACGGAGGAACGTGCGAGGGCGCCCGAACGGCGACCGAACGCGCCAACACGACCTTGTCGAGCGCGCCGCTTCGAATCATGGTGGCGGTTTCGGCTACCGATTCCTTCCAGGTCTCGGGTGACGGTCGAGCCTCGATCACATGGTCGGCGGCATCCGGGAGCAGCCGGCTGGGCGCAGGCTTCAGTCTGCGCAGCGTGTCGGCCAACCGGCTCGAATCGCGCTCGGGCGTCACCGCGGCAACGAGCCTCGTGCCGGACTCGTCCGAGATCACAGCGGCCTCCGGGATCACGGCGAGAGCGGCCGGAAACCCCTCCCACGCCTGAGCCGTCGGACCCCCGTCGGCGAAGGAGAAGCCCACCAGAGCCCGCAGATCCGGATCGAGACCGGCCCCGGCCACCGCTTCGTCGAGCAGATCGAGTCGCCCGATTCCGCCGGCCGTGGCTTGCCACGCAGTGCCGACGGCGCCGATCGTGAAGCCGTCCGGGGTTGCGAGAAACCAGGCCGAGGCAAAGGCCGGAGAGGCAGACCGCACGAATTCGAGCGGGTCGAGGTCGACCTCACCGATCACAGCAGCCACATGCCGCCCGCTGCGGCGTTGTTCGATATCGGAGAGGATTCGGGAAGGAACGATCACGGCGGCGATGATAACGACGGGCAGCCGGCTATCGATTGCCGGCAAAAGGGAAACCGACGGAGGTCACACCGCGCCGAGGGCTCCTGAGATGACGGCTGCGATCTCCCCCGGCCGTTCCATGGGAACGAGGTGCCCGGCGTCCGGGATGACGACGATCTCGGCGTCCCGGAAACGATCCGCCTGCATCTCGAGAAAGGCCCGCGGGTGACTGTCGGACGTCTCGCCTCCAACGATCGTCACCGGACAAGCGATTGCCGGCAGCTCATCCCACGCACCGTGTGCCGTGGCCGAGGCATAGAAACCCGCTTCGGTGTCTGGGTCGCAACGGAGTCGCAATGTGCCGTCCGGCCCGACGGCGAACCCACCGTCTATATAGGCGTCGAGAGCGGCCTCGGTCCAGGCGACGAACGGACCCCGGCCGTGGAAGTTGGCGTACGCCTCGTCGCGTCCCGCAAACGTGCGGCGGCGGCGGCGCGCCGTCTCAACCATGTGGAAACTGTCGCTGTGACCGAACGGTGGTGGAAAGACGATGGGCTCTATCAAGACGAGCCGATCGAATGTCCCGGGGTGGCTGATCTCGGCCATCGCCAGCGCAGCGGCACCGGACGAGTGGCCGGCACCGACGAGCGGTGATGCCATGTGCGCTGCGACCGCCGCCGCGTCCTCACCGAGATCCCACCAGTCGATGGGGCGAGTCGCCGGACCGGACTCGCCGTGTCCCCGCTGGTCGATGGCGACGATTTCGCTACGCGCGCCGGAGCCGCGGAGGGACCGGATGACCGGACCCCAGGTCTCCTTGCAGAAGCCCGTGGCGTGTATGAGGAGGAGCGCCGGCGGCGATCCGGGATATCGCTCGGCTGCGAGCGCGACCCCGGCGCCTCGGAGGCGCCCACTCACGTCTGCGGAAACCGCGGTCCCGGGTATCTCTCGAGGTGCGTGTCGTCGAGCTTCCAGGTCGCACGGTTCTCGACCGAAACCACCCCGTCGAGCCGCCGGACGAGCTCTTCGAGAAGCCGCACCTCGGTGCGGGTCGGAAGTTCGCCGCCGAGGGTCACCATGCCCTCCTCGACCGTCACGTCGACCGTCGCCGGGTCGATGAACAGCACCCGGCGTATCACGTCTTCGAGGATTTCGTCCTCGATGACGTCGTCGGGACGGGTAAAGGCCGCAACCACGTCGCCGCGGCTCACGACCCCGATGAGGAGGCCGCGCCCGTCGACGACGGGAAGCCGTTTGACGTCGCGGGTCGCCATGACCCGCGCCGCTTCGGCGAGTGTGGAGTCGGGTCCGATCGTGACCACACCCTCGGTCATCGCCTCGGCAACGGTTTCCGCCTCGGCCAGCGAGTGCTGTGCGCCTCCGAAGAGCGCGTCGAGAAGACCGTGCCGCCGGGGACGCTCCCGCTCGACTTCACGCGCCAGGAAGTCTGCTTCGGTGATGATTCCCACGAGCTTGCCATCCGGATCCACGACCGGAAGACCGCTCACCCGCGCCTTGACCATGAGACGTGCCGCCTCCTTGAGGGTCGCCTCCGGCGCCACGGTCATCACTTCGGTCGTCATCACATCCACGACCCTCATGCATCATCCTCCATTCGCACGACCAACACGTCGCAATGAGCGAGGTGGAGCACCCGATGACTCGTGCTGCCCAGGAACAAGGCGGCTATCTCGCCCCGGCCTCGACTGCCGACCACGAGCATCTGGGCTCCGTTCTCGTCCGCATAGCGGACCAGCGTATCTGGAGGGTATCCCTCCAGATCTACTCGCTCCACTGCACCCGACGCGCCGCTGAGAACGGGATCGATCCGCGTCCACACCGCTTCTCGCTCCGCCGCTGCGAAGTCGGTGATTCCCGACGGCATCTCCGCCAGAGCTGTGAGCAGCGTCGCCGGAAGATGCACGACGTGCACTGCGTGCAGGGTCGTATCCATGAGGTCGGCCATGGCGACGGCGCGTGCTGCGGCCCGCTCCGACGTTGCAGAATCGTCGACGCCTACGACGATCACGATTCCTCCCAGCTCTCTGCCGGGTACTTCTGTGCGCGTTCGGCCTCGATCCGGGCTGCGTACGCGGCCGCTTCCGTCCGGCGACTCATCCCCAGCTTCGAGAGCATGTTCGACACGTAGTTCTTGACCGTCTTTTCGGCGAGGTACATCCGCTCGGCGATCTGGCGGTTCGTGAGACCTTCGGCGATGAGGTCGAGGATCTTGCGTTCCTGCCCCGAGAGCCGCGCCAGGAGCGGGTCTTCCGGCTCTTCCCCTCGGATGCGGCGGAAGACCCGGTCGGTCATCTCGGCGTCGAGCAGCGACTCGCCACGACCAACTTTGCGGATGCTCTCGATCAGGTCGTCGCCTCGGATCTGTTTGAGCACGTATCCCGATGCTCCGGCGAGGATCGAGGAGAACAACGCCTCTTCGTCGGCGAAGGATGTCAGCATCAACACCCGGGTATCCGCAAAGCGGCTTCGAATCTCCCGGCACGCCTCCACGCCGCTGCCATCCGGCAGGCGTACGTCGAGAACGACGACATCCGGTGAGTCGTACCCGACGCGGCGGATGGCCTCCTCGACGGTTCCGGCTTCGCCGACGATGTCGAAATCGGGCTCTGCTTCGAGCAACGTCTTCAGCCCGCGCCTGACGACTTCGTGATCGTCGACCAGCAGAATGCGCATGCGTACCTCCTTCTGCCGGTTCCAGGCTACCGGGGTTGCCGCCACTCTTCGCCCGCGGCGAAGGTCCCGGCCGATAGCCCGAAAGGCCCAACTAGCCTGGCGCATCGACATGGAGGATCCGACACCACCCGTCATGCCGCAACGCTCCTTCGCCCGTCTGATCGAAGCCGCCGCTTCCGTGGCCGGACAGACCGGTCTGCATGCCGTGCTGCGACGAACGGTCGAGACGGCGATGCAGCTGACCGGGGCCAGGTACGGTGCCCTGGGCATCATCGGCCAGCACGGAGTCCTCGCCGACTTCATTCATCTCGGCATCGATCGCCACGCCGCCGACATGATCGGCCGCCTCCCGGAAGGGAAGGGGGTGCTCGGCACGATCACCCGGGTCGGGAAGCCGATCCGCATCGACGACATCACGACCCATCCGGACTCCGCCGGGTTCCCGGACCACCACCCCCCCATGACGACCTTTCTCGGGGTTCCCGTCCGGGTCGGCGAGAACGTGTTCGGCAACCTCTACCTGACCGAGAAGCCCGAACCCTTCTCGGACGAGGACGAATCGGTCGTCGAGGCACTCGCCACCATCGCCGGCTCGGCGATCTCCACCGCCCGGCTCCACGACCGCCTGCGCCGGGTCGCCCTCGCGGAGGATCGGGAGCGGATCGCTCGCGAGCTCCACGACTCGGTCATCCAGGATCTCTTCGCAGTCGGCCTCTCGCTCCAGGCCGTCGCGGTACGGGCGAACGACGATCCTCACCTCGTCCAGGAGCGGATCGCCGAGGCAATCGACCAGCTCGATTCATCTATCTCCACGCTGCGCCGCTACATCTTCGACATCCGCACTCGCATCACAACCGCACCGGACCTCGAGGCCGAGCTGCTCACCCTGGCCGCGCAGCTCTCGGAACCCCACGACGCAGAGGTGCGGCTCAACATCAGCGAGGATCTGTCCGGCCTCCCGGGCGACCTGGTCGCCGAAACCATCCAATTCGTCCGCGAGGCGGTCAACAACGCGCTGCAGCACTCAGGAGCCGAGGTCGTCGATGTCACCATCGCTCGTGGGCAGCGCGAGATCCTGGTCGAGGTGCGCGACGCCGGCCGCGGTTTCGATCCCGTTCACGTCGCCCGGGGCATGGGACTCGACAACCTCATCGATCGCGCCGGGCGCGCCGGCGGTCGCGCCGAGATCCTGAGCCGGCCCGACGAGGGAACGACCGTGCGGGCCGTGCTGCCCATCAGGAGGACTGCCGCGGACGTTTGACGCGACCTGCAAGCCCTTCGGCCCTAGTGAACGGCCCGCGGTCTGCCGACCATGGCCACACGCTCGGTCTGGAGAGGTGATGCGGTACGTCTACGACTTCCACCAGGGCGACGGCACGGCCAATGACCTCCTGGGGGCTAAAGGCGCTGGTCTGGCGGAGATGACTCGCCTCGGGCTGCCCGTTCCTCCTGGATTCACCATCACGACCGACGCATGCCGCGAATACCTCCGGTTCCAGGGATTTCCCGAGGGTATGTGGAACGAGGTCTTGCGAGCCTTGCATCGCCTGGAGACCCGCACGGGACGCCACTTCGGCTCGGGTCCCGGGATTCCGCTGCTCTTGTCGGTACGTTCCGGCGCGAAGTTCTCGATGCCGGGAATGATGGACACCGTGCTCAACCTCGGAATCAACGACGACGTCGTCCTCAAATTGGAGACGTGGGCCGGCGACCGCCGCTTTGCATGGGACGCCTACCGTCGATTCATCCAGACCTTCGGCAGGGTCGTCCGCAACGTACCGGGCGAGGCCTTCGAAGAGGTCCTCACCAATCTGCGCCAGGAGGCCGACGTCGCGAGCGATTCGCAGCTCTCCGACGAGGCGCTGGAGCGAGCGACCCGCGCCTTTCAGCGGATCGTCGTGGACCGTGCCGGCACCGCAGTTCCCGACGACCCGTTTGCACAGCTGAGCGAATCCGTCGCCGCCGTGTTCGGCAGCTGGCACAACCAACGAGCGCAGCGCTACCGCCGCCTCCACAACATCCCAGAGCATCTGGGGACAGCCTGCAACGTCCAGATGATGGTGTTCGGCGACCTCGACGATGACTCCGGAACCGGGGTGTGCTTCACCCGGGATCCGGCCACCGGCAAAGCCGTTCCCTACGGCGATTACCTGCCGAACGCCCAGGGCGAGGACGTCGTCGCCGGAACGCGCAACACATTGAGCCTCGCCGAGCTCGGCACGCGGCACCCCCAGCACCACGCCCATCTCCTGAAGGTGATGAGCACCCTCGAGGACAACTACCAGGACATGTGCGACATCGCGTTCACCATCGAGCGTGAGAAGCTCTGGATACTGCAGACACGCATCGGCAAGCGGACCGCGCGGGCCGCAATCCGAATCGCCACCGAGCTCGTCGAAGAAGGCGTCATCGACCGCAAGGAAGCTGTGAAGCGAGTCGATCCATACAGCCTGGATCAGCTGCTGCATCCCCGGGTCGCCGATGATCTCGACATACCACCGCTGGCCAGCGGCGTCGCCGCCTCGCCCGGGGCGGCAACCGGGGTGGCCGTCTTCGACAAGCACACGGCCGAAGACTGGGCTGCCGGGGGCAAGACGGTGGTGCTGGTTCGCTGGGAGACCACCCCCGACGACATCGGCGGGATGATCGCCGCCGCCGGGATCCTCACGTCGCACGGGGGCAAGACCAGCCATGCTGCGGTCGTCGCCCGGGGAATGGGGAAACCGGCAGTGACCGGAGTGGCCGCCCTCCTGGTCGACGAAGGCAAGCGGCGCGCCACGATCGGTGACTTCACGTTCGAGGAAGGAGCTCTCATCACGATCGACGGCGGCGCCGGCACCGTCTACGCCGGAGCCATGGAACTCGTCGAACCGGAGCCGACACCCGAGCTCGAGAACCTGTTGCGATGGGCCGACACGTATCGTCGTCTCGGCGTCCGAGCCAATGCGGACACGCCGGCCGATGCCGCAGTCGCCCGGCGTTGGGGGGCCGAAGGCATCGGCCTGGCCAGAACCGAGCACATGTTTCTCGGCGATCGCCTTCCCATCGTCCGCCGCTTGATCCTGTCGGACGATGACGCCGTACGCAAGGCCGCTCTCGACGAGCTGCACGCGGCTCAGATCCTGGACTTCGCCGGCATCCTCGAGGCGATGGACGGGCATCCGGTGATCGTCCGCCTCCTCGATCCTCCGCTCAATGAGTTCCTGCCGAATCTCATCGACCTGGAACGGGAACGGGCCTCGATCCTGGCCGCCGGCGACGACGTGAGCGATGTCGACGCGACCATCGCCGGCGTTGCCCCCTGGCAGGAGATCAACCCGATGCTCGGCATGCGCGGCGTGCGGCTGGGCTTGTTCATCCCGGACATCTACCTGATGCAGGTGCGCGCGGCGCTGGATGCAGTCGTCGGGCGCATGAAGGCGGGGGGCACGCCTCGCCTTGCGATCATGGTTCCTCTCGTGGCTACGGCCGAGGAACTCCACCGGGTGCGGACCATGATCGAGGAGGAACTCGAGCAGTCCGAAGCTCGGGCCGGACACTCCCTCGACGTGATGATCGGAACGATGATCGAGACGCCGCGTGCCGCCGTGACTGCCGGAGAGATCGCCGCTGCCGCCGACTTCTTCTCCTTCGGCACGAACGACCTGACGCAGCTCACGTACGGTTTCTCGCGCGACGACGTCGAATCGACGTTCCTGGCGCGATATCTCGACGACGGTGTGCTGGCCGACAACCCGTTCGAGACGCTGGACGGCCCCGGTGTCGGCAAACTCATCGAGCTGGCAACCGTCGGCGGCAAGACGGGCAACCCTCGTATCGAGGTAGGGGTGTGTGGGGAACACGGGGGAGATCCGGCGTCCATCCGGTTCTGCCATCGCGCCGGACTCGACTATGTGTCCTGCAGCCCTTCTCGTGTACCCGTGGCACGCCTCGCGGCCGCCCAGGCCGCCATCGGCTCGCACAGCGGTGGATCGGTCTGATCGACGGCCATCCGCAGCGCACGGGACAACCGTCGAGCATGCGACCTACGGCCCTAGGTGGGCGCCGGCGGCGGCCGTACGTTCTACGGAGCAACCGAACGGAGCCCGCCGTGCCGCACGCAGGACCGCCTCGACCGAATCGAGGTCCCGGCGGCGATATGACGCTGCGCATCGGTGGCGGTTAGGTTTCGGGTGTGGAAGATCTGACTGCTGCTGAGGCACGCTCATTGCTCGAGACGCTCGAGGTTCTTCACATCGGCGTCATCGATCGCGGCGAGCCGTACGTGACCCCGATCTCGTTCGTGGTGATCGGCGACGCCGTCTGTTTTCGGACGGGCCCCGGACGCCGGTTGCGGGCCCTCGACACCGCCGCGCGCGTCTGCCTCGAAGGGTCTGTCTTCGACCGCGAAGGGCCATGGCAATCGGTGATC
>JBFIQU010000080.1:0-8869 GCA_041609395.1 Acidimicrobiia bacterium
CGCCCACATCCTGCTCCTCGTCTACTGGCTGGGTACGGACGTCGGCGTCTTCTACGGAAGCTTCGTCATGCGACGCCCCGGTTTGAGCATCGAAACCCGTCGCACGGTGCGCCGCATGATGCGCATGCTCGACCTCGCGCCGCGCGTCGCTCTCATCCTGATGATTCCGGTTGCACTCGGGCTCGCCTTCTCCAGCCGGTTCGCCTTCAACGGCGACTCCCGCGGCGCCATCGGGCTGGCGCTGTGGATTCTGGCTGCCGTAGCTATCGCCTGGGCCGGGCTGTCGGTGTGGAGCTTCCGTCACGTCGTCGCCGGTACCGGCGACCGGCCCTGGATCCGGGCCTTCGTTCGCTTCGACTGGACCGCGCGAGTCGCAGCATCTCTCTTCTTCCTCGGTACCGGGTTCGCGGCGCTGGCCGGCGCCGATGGCCTCTACGTCACCGACTGGCTGGCGTGGAAGGCGATCCTCTTTGGAGTCGTGATCGGTGTCGGACTCATGATCCGGATTGCGGCACGCCGCTACCTCCCGGCCCTCGGTGCCGTGCTCGACGACGGCGACGGCGACGGCCGCCTCGAGGCCCTCAATCGCGCCATACGGGGGGTCTATCCCCCGGTCCTGGCCGTGTGGACGTTGGTGATCGCGATCACGGTGATCGCCGTGGTCAAGCCGTGACGAGGCCGGCGGCGATCCACTGCACCACGCGGCGTCCGAGGGCGAGCGCAGGTCCGACACTCATGCCACCGGCGAACGAGTCCCCGCTGAGCTGACCCATCCCGAGCAACTCGCCGACGGCGTAGATGTTCCGCAACGGGGTTCCATCGTGTTGCACCGGTCGCAGCCATTCGTCGACCGTCGGCCCTCCCCGCGACAGCAACATCCCACCGACGCAACGCACGGCATAGAACGGGGGCCGGTCGAGCGGTACCGGTCGATACTCCCGGCCCCGGACATCGGGGGTGCGTCGATACTCGTCGAGCGTTGCCGCGAGGCCGGAGAGGTCGATCCCGACCGTGGCCGCGAGTTCGTGCCACGAGCTGCGACGGTGTAACCAGCGATCACGGTCGGCTTCCGTCTCCACCCCGGCGCGGGTCCAGTCGGGCCCGATGACCGGCGCCGCGCTCTCCATGGCCGCCTGGTCCCAGATGACGAACATCTCGAGATCCGGCTGCGCCATGAGAGCCCGCTCCCGCTCGAAGGGAGACCGGGTGTCCTCGGCCACGAACCGGTGCCCGCGGCGGTTGACCCATATCTCCCACGGCGGCCTCTCGACGGCATTGACGATGACGCGGGCGCGGTGGAGCGGAATCCCGAAGCCGGGACGTTCGGGATCCTCGATCATCCCCATGGTCGGGACATAGGTGTCGGTATGGGTGAGCGGAACATCGAGGTCGAGCAGCAGTCGATGCCCGTCGCCGGTGGCGTGGTCGAGGCAGCCGGTGAGCGCAGTGGCGTACTCGGGCTGGAGGTCGGCAATGAGGTCGCGCGCCGCGGCGTATCCCCCGGTAGCGAGCACGACACTCCCGGCATGGATCCGGCGGTGCGTGTCCCCCGTCGCCACGTCGAGATCGACCCCGGCCGCCCGCGGTCGCACCGCCACGACCCGGCTGTGCAAGGCAACCGTGATATCCGCTGCTGCAACCCCGGGCAGCAGCGTCTCGTAGATCGGCCGGCCCCCGGTACGTGGATCCTCACCGCCCCAGTAGGTCCGCGGCGCGGAGTAGAGCTCGTGCCCGCTGACGAAACTCGGCGCCGCCGCCGCAAACGGAAAGCCGAGCCGGGCGAGCCAGTCGATGGCGTCCGGTGCCGCGTCGACGGCGAGACGAACGAGATCAGGATTCGCCCTGCCGTGACCGATTCGCATCACGTCGGCGAAGTGGTCGTCGGGGTGATCGACGATTCCCCGTTCGGTCTGGCGCTTGGTTCCGGCGCCGCTGAAATGGCCCGACGACCAGTGCAGCTGGCCGCCGAGACGGTCGGTCTTCTCGACCACGAGCGTGCGCAGGGCCAGCTCTCCGGCAGTGGCGGCGGCCGCCATGCCGGCGTTCCCGCCGCCCACGATGACGAGGTCGTAGCCGTCGCCGCTCAGTCGCGCTGCCCTTCCCACACCGCGAGCCCGGCCTGCGCGACCTCCATGTCTTGCGCCCCCGTCCCCCCGGCAGCGGCGATCGCGCCGGCGATTCGATCCCCCTCCCACAGCGGATACCCGCCCATGGACAGCACGAGCGAGGCGGCGGAGGCCTGCGTGAAGCTGGCATAGACGGTGGGGTGATGGCGGCTGCGCTCGACCGTCTCGTGCGTGGGGCGACGGAAATAGACGGCGGCCCGTGCCTTCGCCTGGACGGTCTCGACGGCGAGGATCATGCAATCGTCCATGCGGAACAGGCCGAGCACATGACCACCCCCGTCGCACACGGCCACGGCCATGGGAACGCCCATGTCGGCGGCCTTGGCCACGGAAGCGTCGAGGATGCGGCGAACCAGATCGAGCTTCATCGTCACGCCACGGGCCGCGCCACGAACCGGCCCTGGGGTTCCCCCACGATCTCGCCCCGATCGAAGACCCGGGCGCCCCTGAGGAACGTGGCGACCGGCCAGCCGGTGACGGCCCTGCCGCCGAACGGCGTGTGATCCTGGGCCGAATGCAGAAGCTCGGGTGTCACCGTCTGCTCCAGGTGGGGGTCGACCACGGCGATGTCGGCATCGCTTCCGACGGCCAGCGTGCCCTTGCGCGGAAACAGCCCGAACGCACGGGCCGGGTTCGTCGCAACCAGTTCGACGACCCGGGAGATCGGCAACCCCCGCCGGTGCACGCCTTCGGAGATCAGAACCGGATAGATCAGCGCGGTGCCACCGAATCCGGGCAGGGCCGGCCACAGGTCGTCGCCCTTCTGCTCTTCCATGCAGCAGGCATGATCGGATGCGACCCAGTCGATCCAACCGTGCCGAACCGCGTCCCACAAAGCATCGACGTCGCGGCGGGTCCGAATCGGCGGATTGACCTTGCCGCCCAGCCCGTCGAGCTCGTCGTGGGCCAGAGCCAGGTGGTGCAGGGTCGTCTCCCGTCGCAGGTCGAGTCCCGGATACAGTTCGCCGGCCGTCGCGGCGGCGGCAATTGCCTCGGCCGACGACAGATGCAGCAGGTTGACCGGGCAGCCGGTGGCGGCGGCCAGCGCCGTGGCTTCGCCCACGGCGACCCGCTCGGTCAACGGCGGCCGCGCCTCCGAATAGGCACCGAGGTCCTGGCGTCCGGTCTTTTGCATGCGCTCGGTGAAGAGGGTGATGAGCTCGGACTGCTCACAATGGATCGACAGCGAGACCCGACCGGCGCTCACCTCGTTGGCCGCAGTGACCGCCTCCATGATCGAGTAGAGATGTCCGAGGTCGTAGGTGTCCGACATCGTGTACGCGGCGGCGTCGGTCGAGTCGCCGGCGAGGTTGAGGCCCTTATAGAACATGTAGTACTTGAACGAGGCGATTCCGTCCTGGCCGGCGAGACGACCGATCTCGTCGACCTGGCCCTTCGTCATCGGGGCCAGATGGAACGAGTAGTCGGTGTGGCACCGCCCTGCGACCGCCGCCAGCACCTCGGGGAGTATCTCTGCATACGGCCCCGTCTTGTCGAGGTAGTGGCTTCCGGTGCGGAAGTACGACAGCACCGTCGTGGCGCCGCCTACGAGCGACGATCGCGTCTCTTCATAGGCGTCCTGGGCCAGCGATTGGTAGATGCCGAGGTGGTAGTGCGCATCGACGGCACCCGGCAGAACGAGCATGCCGGACGCGTCGTAGACGGTGTCACCGTCGAGGTCGTCTCCGAGAGCGGCGATGGTGCCGTTGCGAATCGCGACGTCCGCCCGCATCTCACCGTGATCCGGAAGAACAACGGTTCCTCCTCTGACGACGAGGTCGTAACTCATGGTCGGTATCCCATCTGCTCGGATATCCGGAGTGCGGCTTCCCGGACCGCCGGGGCCGCCTCCTTCGCCTTGTCCTTGAACCGCTGCGCAGGTCCGCAGAGGCTGATCGCCGCGACTGCCGTTGCGGTGTGATCGAGGATGGCGGCCGCTGCGGAACCGGCATCGCGCTGGCGCTCGCCGTACGTGATGGCGAAGCCGTCCTTCCGGATCTTCGCCAGTTGCCGGCGCAGCTGGTCGGGATCCGTGATCGTCGACTGGGTCACCGAAGCCAGCGGCTGTGCCAGGTACTCGTCCTGGTCGTCTTCCGGCAGCGCAGCCAGCAACACCTTCGAGGAACCGCCGGCATGGAGAGGAAACGGGTGTCCAAGCCGCACGGTCATGATCACTTCACGCGGCGGCACGATCTGGTCGATGTAGATGCGGCTCCATCCATTGCGGATAGACAGCGTCGCCGTCTCCCGGAATTCACGAGTCAAGTGCTGCATCACCGGACGGGACAGCTCCCGAACCTCGATGCCCTGGAGGTGAGTGAGACCGAGCGCCAGCGTCGCCGGTCCGAGGGAGTAGCGCCGCGTCTCGGGATGGACCTCGACGAACCCTCGCGAGCGAAGCGACGTCAGGATGCGATGGACGACGCCCTTGGAGAGGCCGAGGCGCTTGGAGATCTCCGTCACTCCGAGCGATGCTCCGTCGACCTCGGTGAAGAGGGTGAGCACATCTGCAGCTCGCTCGATCGTCTGTGTCGATGCTCGCGCCGCCTCGGACACCGATGGCTCCTCCCCTGGGCGGCCGCAGTGTAGCCGTTCCACTGACCGGAACCCCGTCCCGGGGACCTGTTACTCGACGGGCCATCGGGTGGAGAGCATCGATGGATCGAGACCGGCCCTCGTGAGAACCCGGTGCATGGCGGCACCGGCATCGGCCACGACGTCACCGTGGTCCCACACCGTGTGGCTGCCGCCGGCGACGACGATTTCCCCTCCGATGATCACCGTGTCGACCGCCGCCGGCGACGCTGCCAATACAAGATTCGAAATCACGCCGGGTCCGGGGTTCAGGGTCGGATGACGAGAATCCAGAACCACGAGGTCCGCCTGCTTGCCGGGCTCGATCGAACCGATGACGTGCTCGAGGTGCAGCGCCGCCGCTCCGCCGCGCGTGGCCAGTTCCAGCGCCGTCTCCGGATCGCCAAAACCCGGGGCAAGCACCCGTTGGGCGAGCAGCGCCGCCTTCATCACCTGGAACATGTCGTGCCCGTCGTTGGGCTGATCGAGGCCAAGACCGACACGCGCCCCGGCGTCCAGGAGCTTGCCGAGCGGCGCTATGCCGCTCCCGATCAGGAGGTTGTCCACCGGACAGTAGGCAAGCCCACTACCCGCAGCTGCGGCGGCGTCGATCTCGGCGTCGTCGACCCATACCGGGTGGTACCCGAGGAACCTCTCGTCGAGGATGCCGCGGTCGGCGAGGGCAAGAAGCAAGGGTCGCCCGTAACGGGCTGCGGCATGATCGGCAGCCTCCCGACTGTAGGAGATGTGCATTGCGAAGGGTGCCCCGGCATCGCGGGCAATACTGCACAGCCCGTCGAGGAGTGTGTCGTCGACACGATGGAGCGCCAGCGCCTCGACACCCACCTGGATTCGATCTCCCGCCCAGGCCGCCGTCAATCTCTCGAGCTCCGCAGCCGCCACGCCGACCTCGTCACGGTAGGTCTCCGGGAAGATATCGGTGCGATTGAACGACGAACGGAAGAAGACGCTGCGCATCCGCGAGCGGTCGAGCGCCGCCAGCGTGCCGTCGGCAACGCGCTCCAGACCACGCAGCGCCGGCTGGCTGTCCGCCGTCGTCGTGACCCCGGAGAGTTGCATCTCGAGCACCGCGAGACGAGCGGCTGCGAAGGCGGCATCCTCGTCGAGGGTCTGCCGTATCCGGCGCGCCGGACGGTCTCGGGGCATGTCCACGCCAACGGACCGATCGGTGCCCAGCCCGCGAACAAACGCACCGAGAATGTGGCTGTGGGTGTTCACGAAACCCGGTAGGACGATCGCATCCGTCGTGTCGATCTCACGGGCGGCGGTCCAGTCGCAGGTCGCGAGATCTCCGACGGCAGCGATCTCATCTCCGATGACGGCGACGAACCCTGATCGCAGCACCCGCCTGGTGCCGTCCATGGTGACGATCATTCCGCCTCGCAGCAGCGTGTCGGCGTGCTGCTGCACCGTCGGGCTTTGCGCCACGAGCAACCTCCTCGGCACCAGAGCCTACGACGGCAGCAGCGAAGCCTCAGATCAACCGAGATCGGAGGGCCGGACCGGAAGGCCGGCGGAGGCGTCCAGGACCGCGGCGAGGAGATCGCGCTCTGCCGATAGCTGCAGCGATACCTCGTAGTCGAGATGCCCGTTGCCGGTCACGAGAACTGCGGGACCATCGTCGGCGTCGAAGTAGGTGCGGTCGAGGAAGAGCCGTGGCTTGACCCGGAACGGGTCCCCGTCCTCGGGACAGAACGTCGTGCAGTTGCCGCAGTCGTTGCACAACTCGGCGAGGCAGAAGTACTGCCACTTCTCAGTCAGCCCGTCGATTCCCTCGGGTGTCGCCAGATGAAGCATGGCGTCGTTGGGGCACACCGTGACGCACAGGTTGCAGCTCACGCAATCCCAGAGCTCGAGGCGGCGATCGACCCGCCGCAGCGGCTTCATCGCTCCCGGCACGTACCGGCCACGGCCCTCCGGAGTGCGCACCGACGACGCGTACGCGGCTACGGCATTGGGCGAGCCGGAACCGACGGCGGCCTCGTCCCGATGACGGATCCACTCGGGAATCGTGTTGCACGCGGCGTCCTGCATCGCCCGGCCCAGCTTCTTGAGCATCGTCGAGAGATGCCCGTAGCCGCCCGGCTTGAGGAGGTTGGAACACACCGTCACCGGCGCCAGGCCCAACCCCACGGCGTCGGCAACGTTGCCGTCGTCGATGCCCGCCGAGAACGAGACCGCCACTGGGCCCGGCTTGCGGCCGAGCGCGAGCAGCCCGGGCAGTTCCTCGTGCAGGCGGGCAAGCAGTGCGACCGCGATCACGTGGAGCGGCGGACCGGACAGGTACATCTCCTCACCGGGAAGCCGGTCCCGCGTGTTGCCGACGACCAGCGTGTTCGTCAGTTTCACGCCGAACCGAAGACCCCTCTCGGTGGCATGCGACTGCAGGCTCGTGATCATCTCGAGAGCCCGACCGAGCTGCAGGTCGGCGTCGAAGGCTTCCCGTTTCAGCACTACGTCGTAACCGAGCTCGTCGCGAACGATCGTGCCGACCTCGTCGTAGCCCAGCAGGGTCGGGTTGAGCTTGACGACGACGCTCAACCCGTACGTGTCCATGACGTGGCGGGCGATGGCCTCGATCTCGTCGGGAGGGCAGCCGTGGAACGTCGACAGCGTCACACTGTTGGTCAGACGGGCCGGGTAGGGATGGTCGCGGAACGCGGCGAACGGTTCGGGGATCTGCGGTCGCAACTCGTCGATCACGTCCGACGCGTCGAGGAGGCCACGGATGTACGCGTCCATCCGCTCGTGCCGGATACCCGCCAGGTCGTAGCCGATCGAGGTGTCGAAGATGTGCGGGCCGGGGGCGTGGAGGTGGGGGCGCAGCGGCTCCCAGTGAGACAGGATCTCGAGCAGCATCCACGCCTTGGCGTATTCCTCGAGGGATTGGTCGATCGACAGCTCCTGGCTCCACTCGACGTTGTAGCCCTCTTTCTCCATGTCGATGCAGGGACGCGGAATGTCCAGCTCGTCGAGGATCTGGACCGTTTTCAGTTCGAACGCCCTGGCCCCGGCCAGCCAGCCCAGCACGAAGTTCTGGGCCAGCTGGGTATGGGGGCCGGCCGCCGGACCGAGCGGCGTCGCCACCGGATGTCCCCCGACGGTGGTCGCCAGGTCGTGAACGGGTTCCGGATGGAAATAGCGGCCAGACGGCATGTCGAAAATGCGGTGCCGGCTCTCCCATTCCGCAGCGATTCTTCCGAGCAGCACACGCAACGGCCAGGGACGGAGGGGGCGAAGTCCAGTCATGTCGGCCACCTTTCCGTTACAGCCGGGAGTGAAGACGTTTGGCCTGTTCGGCCGCCCTGGCACGGATCTCGTCGGGATCGACCCGGGTCGGTGCCCCGCCCTCCAGCACCGTCACCCCATCGACGACCACGCTGACCGGCCGCACCCCCGGGGTGAACGCCAGATGCCACGGATCCATCGGCTCGTAGCTCCAGGTCACGACGTCGTTGCGTGCTTCGGGAACGAGATCCCACCCCGTTTCCAGCCACGACCATGCCGTCTCCGGAGCCGCCGTCACGTCGTCGGCCCGATGCAGGGCGTACGCAAGGCGGAATTCCTCGAGCATGTCGGCTCCGATCCCGTCGCTGCCCAACGCAACGGGATTGTCGAATCGAGCAGGTCGCGCATAGCCGACTGCGTTGTTGGCGTTGGAGCGTGGGTTGTGCACGATCGTTCCCGGCAGCGCGGCGTCACCGTCGAGATGCACGCAGTGGGCGAGAACCCAATCCGAATCCGCATACGGCATGAGCCGTGCGGCGGCGCCGGCATCGATTGTGTCCTCGGCAACGTGGACGTGTACCCCCACCCCGTGACGGGCCGCCAGTTCGGCCGCCTCGGCGATGGCATCGTCGGAACACGTGAAGGCGGCATGCAGGCCGACCAGACCACGTCCGCCCGCCTTCAAGAACCGTTCGTTTTCCTCCAGTCCGCGGCGCGCCCCGTCGGCACCGTGGCGATCCGTGATGCCGTATGCAGGGATCACCCGGATTCCGACCTCGGCGCATGCGGCGGCGATGACGCTGAGGCTGCCGCCGATTGCGTTCGGCGACTCGTGGTGGTCGACGATCGCCGTGGTTCCCCGCTCGAGAGCCTCCAGCGCACCCAATTTGGCGGACCATTCGATCATGTCGAGATCCAGC